>JASHOO010000081.1 GCA_030041035.1 Bryobacteraceae bacterium
GTGGCGCATCACAAGGACTCGCGACGCTTTCGAGTCGATGCCTTTTGCGGATAGCAACTGATTCAGGTTCATGTGAACCTCCTTTTTGCTAAATTATTACGCTTTCTCCGCGACAATCCCGACAAGCTGATTGGTCGCTTCATTCTGGCTCACTTGCCTCTCCCTCTCCCCTCGCGCTAGGCTTGCCAGACATGCACAAGGCGGAACTGCCGCGTAAACTTGGGTTGCTGGATGCGACCGTCATCGTGGTGGGCACGGTGATCGGGTCGGCGATTTTTCTGGTGCCGGGGGCGGTGGCGCGCAGCCTGCCCTCGGTTGGGCTCATTTTGACGGTTTGGACGCTGACCGGGATGCTCACGTTCTGCGGCGCACTGGCATATGCGGAACTGGGCGCGATGATGCCGGATACGGGCGGCCAGTATGTTTACCTGCGCGAGGCCTATGGGCCGCTGGTGGGATTTCTCAGCGGGTGGGCCAGCTTCCTGGTGATCCAGTCGGGCGGCATCGCCACGTTGGCCGCGGGATTTTCCATCTACCTCTCGTATTTCGTGAAGCTGGGTCCGGTAGGAGCGAGGCTGGCGAGCGTGCTGCTGATTGCGGTGCTCACGGCGGTGAACTATCGCGGGGTGCGGCTGGGGGCGGGAGTGCAGCGAGTGTTCACGTTCCTGAAGCTGGCGGGGCTGGCGGCGGTAGTGGTCAGCGCGTTTCTGGCGCCGCGGCACGTGGAAATGGCGGCGCCGCCGGCTGTATTTTCCGCCAGTAGTTTCGGCGTGGCGATGATCGCCTGCCTGTGGGCGTATGAGGGATGGAATTGCGTGAGCTTCGTGGCGGGCGAGGTGAAACGGCCGGAGCGCAATCTGCTGCTGTCGCTGGCACTGGGAACGGGCGCGCTCATCGCGATTTATCTGATTGCGAACATGGCCTACCTGCGCGTGCTGTCGGTCGCGGCGCTGGAAGGGGCTGACCGAGTGGCAGCCACAGTCGCGGAGGCCACCATGGGGCCGCTTGGCGGGATGCTAGTCTCGCTAACGATTCTGCTTTCGATTATCGGCGCGGCCAATGGCGCGATTCTGACTTTCGCGCGCATCTATTTTGCGCAGGCGCACGACGGGCTGTTTTTCCGCGCCGTCGGCAACGTGCACCGGCGATTTGAGACGCCGCACGTTTCGATTGTGGTGCAGGGTGTATGGGTGTCGCTGCTGGCGCTGGTGGGCTCTTATGAGATCCTATTCTCATACGTGATTTTCGCCGCCTGGATTTTTTACGGAATGGCGGTGCTGGGAGTATTGGTGCTGCGCCGGAAGGCACCCGAAGCTCCCCGGCCGTACAGAATGTGGGGCTACCCCGTCACGCCGCTGCTTTTTGCGGGCATTTCTTTCTGGTTCGTGGCGAACACCATTGCGAGCAAGCCGGGACCGTCGCTGGCCGGCCTGGCGATCGTAGCGGCGGGCATCCCGGTGTACTACCTTTGGCGGAGAATCGCGACTCAGTCCTAAACTTATGCTGAAAACCACGCTCGTCCTGTTTGCGCTGGCGGCTGCACTGGCCGCGCCGACATCCACGCGGCCTCCCGAGACACGCACCGACGAGGTTGTCGAGACGATTCACGGGGTGACGATTCGAGATCCTTACCGCTGGCTCGAAGACCAACAGAGCCCCGAAACGCGGGCGTGGATCAACGCGCAGAATGCGTATACGCGCTCGGTGCTCGACGCCCTACCGGGTCGCGCCGCGATCAGCCGGCGGCTGGATGAACTATTAAAGACAGACCGTTTCTCGGTGCCGTTGGTGCGCGCCGGCCGCTACTTCTTCCTGCGGCGCCTGGCGGACGAAAACCAGTACACCATCTGCCTGCGCCAGGGCTTGCACGGGGCCGATGAAGTGCTCGTCGATCCCAACAAGTCCGAAGGCGGAGCGAACTCGGTCCAGATCATGGATGTTTCTGAAGACGGCACGTGGCTCCTCTACGGGACGCGCCACGGCGGTGAGGACGAGCTCGCCGTCACCATCCTGGATGTGGACAGCCGCAAGGAGGTGGACCACCTGCCGCGCGCACGATACGAAGACATGCATGTGACGCCGGACAAACGCGACCTCTATTATTCGAAGCACCTCGACGAGGGCTACCGCATTTACCATCACGTGTTCGGATCGAATGCGGGGCCCGACGAGGAGATTTTCGGCAAAGATACAGGTCCGACCGAGGGCGTGGCGTGCGACCTCTCGCGCGACGGCCGCTATCTGGGCCTGTACGTCAGCCACGGCTGGGGCAAGAAGGCGGAGATTTACGTGCAGGACCGGAAAAGCGGCGGCCCGGTGACGACTGTGGTGAACGACATCGATGCCGATTTCAACGCGGAATTTGCGGGTCACCGCCTGTACATGCAGACCAACTGGAATGCGCCTAACGGGCGGATTTTCGCGGTGGATCTGGCCGACCCGGCACGCGATAAGTGGCGTGAGGTGGTGCCCGAGGCCAAGTCGGTGATCGAGAGTTTTTCGGTGGCGGGCGGAGGGATTGCGGTCAACTATCTGGAAAACGTGAAATCGCGCGTGCGGCTGTTCGATGCGGGGGGCAAGCTCATCCGTGACATCACCTTCCCCAGTCTGGGGACCGTGACGGCGCTGGATAGCGAGTGGGAGAGCAACGAGGCGTTCTACACTTTCACTTCATTTGCGCAGCCGCCGACCAGTTATCGCTATGAGATCTCGAGCGGCCAGCAGGAAGTCTGGGCGCGCAACCAAGCGCCGATTGATCCGTCGCAGTTTGAAGTTCAGCAAGTATGGTACGCGTCGAAGGACAAGACGCGTGTGCCGATGTTCCTGGTTTACAAAAAGGGCCTGAAGCTGGACGGCGCGCGGCCGACACTGCTCTACGGGTACGGCGGCTTCCTGGTAAATGAGACGCCCGCGTTCCGTACAGATGCGGTGATTTTCGCCGAGCACGGCGGCGTGTTTGCGCTGGCGAACATACGGGGTGGCGGCGAATTCGGCGAAAAGTGGCACCGCGCGGGGATGCTGGAGAGCAAGCAGAACGTATTCGACGACTTCATCGCGGCGGCGGAGTGGCTGATCGAGAACGGCTACACCAAGCCGGCGCATCTGGCCATCGAAGGCGGATCAAACGGCGGGCTGCTGATGGGAGCCATGATGACCGAGCGGCCCGACCTGTTCCAGGCCGTGGCGTGCGAGTTTCCGCTACTCGACATGCTGCGCTATCAGAAGTTCGAGCTGGGGAAGTTGTGGGTGCC
>JASHOO010000719.1 GCA_030041035.1 Bryobacteraceae bacterium
GCCCAGCTCGTCACGGTCGTGGGCGTGGTATGCTCAGCCGCCCTGTGCGCGCGCTTCGGCAAGAAAGCGGTAGCAATCGCGGGCTTTGCTCTGGCAACCCTGTTCATGGCGCTATTTGTGCTTATTCCAGCCGAATCGGTGGGGACGATTTTCCTGCTCGAGTACACTCGTGCGCTCATGTACGCGCCGACCATTCCACTCCTGTGGGCCATGTTTGCCGACGTTGTGGACTTCTCGGAATGGAAAACCGGCCGGCGGATCACAGGCGTCATTTATGCCACCATTTTGTTCGCTCTGAAGGGCGGTCTGAGTCTCGGTGGAGCTGCGGCCGGATGGGTGCTCTCGGCATTCGGCTATCGGGCCAATGCCGTGCAAACAGCCCAAGCGCTCTTGGGCATCCGCCTGATCATCAGCTTGCTACCGGCGATTCTTTTCCTAGTCGTGATTGCCTGTCTGTTGAGCTATCCGATCGGCAAGGAGTTGAACATTCAGATCCAGGACGAACTGGCCGAGCGCCGGAAGACGTTTGCAAAAGCATAGGTGCAACGTCTGGGACACAAGGACTCATGTTTAGCATGAAGTGCGGTGACGGTATAGTGATGTGATGATGAAGCGGGCTTCTACCGGGCGGATGGTTTGGGTTCTGGCCGCGGCAGTGTATGCCACGATTGCCACACGCGATTTCGCGGTCCAAGCGAATCCACAACCGGCGGCGAAAGCCAGCGTGTGGACACTGGGAATTTACGCCGGACCATCTCCCCTTCAGTTGCGGCCGGCGCCGGCGGTGACCAACCCCGTGCTGACAGCGTCGGATGTCACGGACATGAAGGTTGATGCCGTCGCCCATCCCTTTCTCGTGATTCAGGACCACCACTATTACATGTTCTTTACCGCCAAAGATCTGGCCTCCGATACGGGCGGCATAGGCCTTGCCGAATCGAGCGACGGCATGAAGTGGAGATTCCGGCGAACCGTCATCCGCGAGCCGTTCGTGTTGTCGCATCCGTTCGTGTTCGAGTGGCACAACGAGTACTACCTGATCCCGGAAGCTCACACGGAAACATCGATCCGGCTGTATAAAGCGACCACATTTCCCGACCAGTGGAACTATGTGGGGAACGTGCTGGAAGGTGACATTACATCAGCCCGACGCTGGCACATTACAACGGTTTGTGGTGGTTATTCACATCGCCCAGCGGCAACGACACATTGCGGCTGTTCTACGCCTCCGATTTCCGGGGACCCTGGAAAGAACATCCGCTGAGCCCCATCGTGAGAAAGGATTTGCGGACCGCGCGGCCTGCAGGCCGGCCGTTTGTGCTTGATGGGTCTCTGTACCGGCTGGGGCAGGACTGTTATCCGACCTATGGGCGAGCCGTGCACGCATTCCAGATCACCGAGATCAGCCCGACTGCATACGCCGAGAAAATGGTGGAGACGCCCGTCGTTGAAGCCTCGGGGAAGGGCTGGA
The DNA here is from genome assembly GCA_030041035.1 of Bryobacteraceae bacterium. Lineage (GTDB taxonomy): Bacteria > Acidobacteriota > Terriglobia > Bryobacterales > Bryobacteraceae > QHXW01. The sequence goes on from JASHOO010000719.1 coordinate 1,472, forward strand.
ACTCCGACGGAATGCACCACGTGGACGCGCAACAGCGAGCCACAGGGCAATGGATCGCAGTTGTGGACGCACTTGGCGTCCCGTGAGCCGGGCGCGACCTTTGCGATAAACAAACGACTGTTTGCTTATATCGCTCGCCAAACCTGCTCATCAAATAAAGTCGACTTGAAAGATCCAGCCCGCCGTCGGGCTATCGTTGGTAGGCCAGCCGGGATGAATGCCGGCGTCGCAACTGATCAGTTTGCCTTCGTGCATCGCAAGCCCGTGCGGGTCGGAGGAGTCCGGAACAAAGTCGACAGTCTCAAGCACCTTGCCGGTCGCGGCTTCGTACCTGACCAGACCAGGCCGGTACTCACTATACCGTTTACTGTCGTTGCCGACGATCTGCCAAATGGTGCCGTTGTCCCATGCGATGCCGTGGTAACGCACCCGATCCGGAGCCTGGTAGAACGGGATCAGGAATTCCGGTTGCCAGGTGCTCGGGTCGACGCGAAGATTGCCGCGAAGCCGCAGGGACGCGATCCACAATTTGCCGTCGTGCCAAAGCGCGCCGTGACAACCGCCGCCGTCCTCAGCCGGGCCGAGGGGGATCTGACGGTGGCTGACGAGTTGGGAGTCCATGTCCACCTGAAAAACACCTTCCGGAGGCGCGTTCGCCACCATCCAGATGTATCCGCCGCCCACCGCCATGCCGCTGGTGTTTCTAGAGGGAGTTGTCACCGTTTTCAGCAGCTTGCCATTCCAATCGACAAGCCAGGCGGCCTCGGTCAGAGATTTCGGCTCGGGTAGGTGATACGCTGCCGCTTGTGCACCCGACATCTTTTGCTCGCCAATCCACAACCCCTCTGGCGTGACGGCAATCGCGTTGGGAAATCCTGGCGGACATTGGAATAGCTTTCTTGTTTTCGCCATGCGGGACGGAATCCGCTGGCCGCTTTGCCTGCCTTCGGTTTGCGGAGATGCAGCGATACCTTTCGTCAGGGCCAGGCCGGCCCCGATGCTGCCTGTGAGAAATTCCCGTTTGGTAATCATGCCACCATAAACCTCGCTCGCGGAGCGACAGACGGCGCCACTCACGTCGCAGCATTCAACGTCGCGGATTATATTACATCTGTTACCCCGGGGTTGGCCAGTGTAGCGCGCGAGCCTTCCTCGTGATGCGCAGCGGCGGGTCGGCGTCCAGTGAGTGCCACTTGCCTGCCATCCGGTGAGAGCGCAGCACTTGTCTCCCTGAACACCAGATTCAAAGAAATCCTGAACGGCCTGCCCGACAAACGGCCGGGCTAATGCCTGGAGCTTCACTGCGAACTCATGTGAACTCCGCCGCCGAAGTCGGGCGTACCGGGACATCGCTGATATTCTGGCGGAGAAGTGTCCGGTTCAAGTAACCGCTAGTGAGCTTCGGAATTCGGGGACCTGCTTCACAATGTGGCTGGCAGGCGCCGGCGTGAAACCGGGGATGAGCCTCGGCGAAACCGACGATTACTGCTACAACATCGTCAAGAATCCGGTCCACGTTCATGACCTGCACGCTACCATCCTGTATTGCCTCGGAATCGACCACACAGATTGACGTACAAATTCCAGGGCCGAGCACTTCGGCTTGCTGATGTGCACGGCAATGTTGTAAACGAGATCTTGTCATAGAAGGCGTTACCAGCACGTATAGCCGCCGTCAACAAGCAAGATCGCGCCGGTGACGTAACTGGCGGCGTCGCTGGCCAAAAAGAGCATCGTGTAAGCGATCTCGGAAGGCTCCGCGAAGCGATGCATGGGAGTCATCTCCTCCCAGAGCTTGACCCACTCCTGCGTACCCAACCCACGTTTAGTCATTTCCGTCATCACGTAGCCAGGCGCAACGGCATTGACACGGATTTTATATGGCGCCAGCTCAACCGCCATGGCTTTGACCATCTGGTGAACGGCTGCCTTGCTGGTGTTGTAGTGTGCTTGCGGCTGCGGTTTGTCGATAATGAAACCGGAATTGGATCCAATGGCGACGATGCTGCCGCCGCCGTGGCGAGCCATCTGCCGGGCAAATGCTTGAGCGATGAAAAACTGGCCATTGACGTTGACGTTCATCACGTTGGTCCATTCTTCGGACGGAATTTCGAGAAAATCAGTATTCGGGTTCACTCCGATGCAGTTGAAGAGCACATCCACCCTGCTGAAATCAGCCTCGACCTGAGCGGCGGTTTGGGCCGCTTGGCTCGGATCGCGCAGGTCCGCTCTGTAAAAAAGCACCTTCCTTCCGGAGGATGTCGCCAGCTTGTCCGCCGCCTCAATGCCGAGGTCTTCCAGAATGTCGATGATCGCGATATCGGCGCCGACCGACGCGCTCAGTGAAGCGACGGCATATCCAATGCCACGCGCACCGCCAGTCACCGCGGCAATCTTTCCTTGCAGGCCAAACTTGTCAATTGTTGTCATAGGGAATCCTCAGCGTTCAGGAATTTTGTGCTGGTTGGTACAGGCTGCGGAAAACACGGTAGCCGCTCGCGTACAGATCTGCATGCGCGCGATTGGGCTCGATTAGCGAGCCTTTCGTGGTGAACCTCGAGATGCCGCACCAATCCTCATCGAGCCCTACGCCGATGGCGGCGGTCCATGCCGCCCCCAGGCACGACCCAGGGTGGCCGCGCAAGAGCTGAATTGGCTCCTGGAGAATGTCGGCAACGATTTGCATCCAGATTTTGCTGTTGGAACCGCCATCTGAAGCCAAATACCTGGAGGTCGGGTAGCGCATTTCGTGAAGCACCTCGACATGATGAGCTAACGCATATGCATAACCTTCGAGCATGGCGCGCCAGAGGTGGCCGATGGTGTGTGAGAGCGTTAGTCCCGATAAGATGCCTCGCGCGAAGGGATCGTGAATGGGAGTTTTCTCGCCCAGAAAGTACGGCAAAACGGTCAATCCATCGGAACCCGGAGGTACAACCGCGGCTTTTTGGTCCAACTGTTGGTGCACGGAAATACCGGCGGTTTTCGCTTGGGCGCGCTCGCCTGCCGCGAGGGTGTTCACAAACCAATTCAGGCCGGATCCCCCGGTCGCCATGCAGCCGTTCGGCATGAAAAGGCCTGGAATCAGGTGGTAGTCCAGGAACAGCCGCGGATCGGGCACGGGAAAATCCGTAGCAATGAGAATGTCGACGGAGCCGCCGAACTTAAGCAAAACATCACCTTTTCGCGTGACACCGGCACCCAAAGCTGAGGCAATCAGGTCGGCCGCGCCGCCAACCACCGGTGTTCCCTGTTTGAGCCCGGTATCGCCGGCAGCCTCGGAGGAGACGTAGCCCAGAACTTCGTGCGACTCCGATTTCATCGGCAAGGCCGAACAGGGGATGTGCGCCAGATTAACCAGATCCTCGGCAACGGCGCCGCTGGCCAGATCCACGAAGCCGGCTTCGAGTGCCCAATTCTTTTCCACGGCACGGCGGCCAGTCAGCCGCCAATTGACGTAGTCATAGGATCCAAAAACCGTTGCGATTTTACGGAATACCTCAGGCTCATGCTTTTCGATCCACCGCAGCCGGGGAGCAATCAATTGTTGGGTGACGCCGTTGCCGGTTCTAGAGACAAACGAGACGGCGTCGACCTCCCGCTTAAGTTCCTCGACTTCTATGCCGCATCGCGCGTCGCTTTGCTGGATGCTCGGACGAAGGAGGTTTCCTGCGGACTCGAGCAGGACGACGGCGGGCAGCATGCCGGTAACTCCGACCGCAGCGACTTTAGGCGGATCAATACCCTTGGCCAGGAGTTCATGCGTAATCTCACAGACGTTGGACCACCACTGTCGTGGGTCTTGTTCCGCCCAACCGACGCGGCTAAATCGCAATTCAACCGGGCGTGAGGCAATGCCGATTATTGCTCCCTCGGGCTGGATCAGAATGCCGGCGGTCGAGGTGGTGCCGATGTCGAGGCCGAGAACATAGCTCATGAGAGTTGGCGGCAGCGCTTCAACGCGGCAATGTTCTGGGCATATGCCGCCGGTCCGCCATTGAACACGGCCGACCCGGCTACGAGGACTGTTGCGCCAGCTTCCACGATAGAAGCTGCATTTTGTGTTGTCACGCCGCCATCAACTTCGATTTCGACCGGCCGGCCGTCAACCATGTCTCTTACCCGTTGCACTTTCTCCAGCATCGCTGGAATGATCTTTTGACCACCGAATCCCGGGTTGACGCTCATGACCAACACGAGATCGACATAATCGAGGAGGTAGGCGATTGAGTCTTGGTGCGTGGACGGGTTCAGGACAATTCCGCACTTCTTCCCTAAATCACGAATCGTGGTGAGCGTTCGATGAACATGCGGACCCGACTCCACGTGCACACTGATTCGGTCCGCACCAGCTTGGGCGAAGCCGGCCAAGTACGCGTCGGGGTTGTGTATCATCAGATGCACATCCAAGAGCGCCGGTGTGGCAGCACGGAGAGCGCGCACCATTTCCGGCCCGAAGCTGATGTTAGGCACGAAGACGCCGTCCATAATGTCGAGATGAAGCCATTCTGCGCCGGCAGCGTAGACCGCGGCCGCGGCTTCGCTCAGGCGCCCGAAGTCGGCGGTCAGAACCGACGGCGCTATGATCACACTTCGCATGGTTCGGCTTGCCCAGCATCGCGATGGATAGCGGCGCGAGACCAAAGGTGCCATTAGAACACAAATAGCGAGGTGGAAAGTTCGGCAGCCGGGAAAATCTTCTCGGCCACGTGTTGGTATGATCGAGGGCTTATGGAATCCACGGAGCACACGCATGACAAACTTCAACCGCATCTTCGGCGACACAAAGCCTGTTATCGCGATGGTGCACCTGCTCGCGCTGCCCGGCACACCGTTGTATGACGAACAAGGCGGTATCGAACGAATTGTGGCAGCGGCGAGGAAGGACCTCGAGGCGCTCGTTGCGGCTCGTGTGGATGCCGTCATGTTCGGCAACGAGAATGACCGCCCCTACGAGCTGAAGGTGGATCTGGCTTCGACCGCCGCTATGGCGTACGTGATCGGCGAAGTCCGCCCACTCATTACTGTACCCTTTGGCGTCAACGTGCTATGGGATCCGATGAGCTCTGTCGCGCTAGCGGCGGCCACGGGCGCATCGTTCATTCGTGAGATTTGCACCGGATATTACGCTTCCGATATGGGTCCATGGGCCGGACGTGCGGCGGAGCCGATGAGGTATCGTAACCGTCTGGGCCGCAAGGACCTCGCGATGCTTTATAACGTATCGGCGGAATTTGCGCATTCGCTTGACCAGCGTCCTCTTCCGGATCGCGCGCGCTCCGCGGTTTTTTCGAGCATTCCGGACGCCGTACTCGTTTCGGGGGCGATCACTGGTGAAGCGGCACCGCTTTCGCAACTCGAGGCTGTCAAACGAGTATTGCCATCGACGCCAGTGCTGGCAAATACTGGCGTCCGACACGATACCGTGGCGGATGTCTTCCGCGTTGCGGACGGATGCATCGTGGGCTCCTCGCTCAAAGTCGATGGACAAACCTGGAACGCCGTTGACCCGGAACGAGCCCGGGAGTTCATGCGTCTAGTCAACCTAGCCCGCAAGTAAATCAGGTTCCGGCGTGAATGTGCCAACTCACAAAGTGACTGCAGCGCCCCAGGAGCCCCCAGCGGCCGAGAGACCCCACTTCCACCAGTCGATTGGGCTGCTATCGGCTACCGCAATCAATATGAATGCGATGTGCGGTGTAGGCCCGTTTATTACCATTCCGGCGATCGTCAGCGCGATGGGCGGGCCTTCAGCCCTGTTTGGCTGGGTGCTAGGATCGATCGTCGCAATGGCCGATGGACTGGTCTGGGCGGAGTTGGGAGCCGCTATGCCGGGTGCAGGCGGCAGCTATCTGTTCCTACGAGAGGCGTTCCAGTATCGAACCGGAAGGCTTCTACCGTTTCTTTTTGTCTGGACGGCCATACTCTCGCTTCCGCTGATTCTAAGCTGCGGAGTCATCGGGTTCTATCAATATTTGGGTACCTTCGTGCCCAATCTTTCCCCAGTCGAGAACCATGTAATCGGCTTGGTCATGGTGGCCGTGGTTGTAGCGCTGCTGTACCGGCGCATCGAATCCATACCCATCATCAACATCGTGTTGTGGATTGTGACACTCGCGGCAATGGGTGTGACAGTGGCGGCATCATTCAGCCATTTTGATGCCGGCCGCGCCTTCGCGTTTTCCTCAAACGGGATGCTCGGTAATTCGTTTCTTGCTGGTCTGGGCAGCGGACTTGTGATCGCTCTTTACGATTACACAGGGTATGGAACGGTGGCTTACATGGGTGCGGAACTGAAAGACCCGGGTCGAGTGATGCCGGGTTCGATTATTCTCTCGATTGTGGCCATCGGCGCTTTGTACCTTTCCATGCAGTTGGGTATTCTCGGCGCCGCGCCGTGGCGGGAAGTAGCGGAATCGACCAACGTTGCTTCGACTGTTGTGGGCAAATACTGGGGGCCGAAAGGCGCAATCCTGGTTAGCGTTCTGGTGATGATCGCGGCGGCTGCCTCCATCTTTACCGGATTGCTGGGGAGTTCGCGTGTGTTGTTCAATGCGGCGCGAGACGGGGTATTTTTCTCGTGGTTCGGCAAGTTACATCCGCGGCTGCATTTCCCGCATATCGCGCTCATTTTGATGGGGCTAATCGTAGCGATCGGCAGCTTTTTCGAGGTAACGGCGATCATCGGCATTCTCACTGGTGTTACGGTGCTGATTCAGTCGCTTGGCCAGGTTGTTGCTTTGACGGTATTGCGAAGACGGCAGCCGGGCTTAATTCGGCCGTACCGCCAAACGTTGTATCCTTTGCCGAGTTTGATCTCTATGATGGGTTGGAGCTATGCCTTCGTGGCATTAGACAAGGTATCGATCATCCTTTCGTTCGCTTGGGTGGCGTTCGGGTGCATCGCCTTCCTGATTTACGCCAGAGCGCGTAAGACCTGGCCTTGGGCGCCCGTCGAGGTTCGCGAAGAATTTCTGGAACGAACCAGCGCAACTGCGGCAGCAAAGGTTTAACGAATAACGGCACCAACGAGAATCTCGCACCTGGCTCCAGGAAATTCTGACGTTGGACACTTCCGGGCCAGCACCTCTCGGCAGATCGATCAGAGCAATCCAAAGTGTCGAAAAGCCTGCTTAATCGCCTTTTCTGTTGGACACGGATTCTCATTAGCCGAAGTTCCGGGCACCGAGAGGCCGAACAGTTCTTTGCAATGCGCAATCCAGGTGCTTTCAGGCACGAAACCGTGCTGGCGCGAAATCCATTTTTGGATCTCCTGGTCACTGGCGCGGGGCCGAGTTGATTGCTGCTCGCCTGGAGCATGCGACGCTCGCCCATGCCGTCGATCATCGTAACGACGGCACATTAGTCTTCCCTTCATCGATAAAAGCTTAACGCGCGTGCGCCTGGTCTCCGTACCCGCCGACGAAGCGCAGGAGGTCGTGAGGTACTGTCCTCATCGAAGAAACGCGGTCGCCACGAGCCGAGGCGGACACACTGCATTAGCACGACGAGGCGATGAGCGAGAACCGCCAATCTCCCAGAACGGGACTTCCAGGGCGTTTGCTGCGCTGTAGGACTTTATGGCGAGTAATCGTCAACAAAGCTAATGGGTTCCCAGTCGCCTGGATTCTGAAAAATCAGCACTGCTTCAAGGCACTCTCGATTTGCTGCTTCTGAAGATCGTAGCTCTGGGGCCAATTCACGGATATGGCATCGCGCAACGCATCCAGCAGATTTCCAGAGACGTGCTCCAGGTAAAGCAAGGCTCGCTGTATCCGGCCCTGCACCGACTCGAAAAGCGAGGATGGCTCAGGGCCGAATGGCGCGACACCCACAGCGGCCGCGAGGCTAAGTTCTACTCGCTCACGCGTATCGGCCGTAGACAGCTGGAAGCGGAGACTGCCCACTGGGAGCGGCTGGCAGTAGCGGTCTCACTGATCCTAGTACAAGCCGTCCTGTGAGGAAGGCAACATGCCGAAGACAAGGAAGAGTAATGAAGATCGGCTCAACGCCGAGCTGCAATTTCACTTCGAGCAGTTGATTCAGGATTACATTGCCGCTGGTGTGGACCCAAACGAAGCCAGGCGCGGGGCGGTCCTTGAATTCGGCGGTCTCGAAGAGATCAAGGAAGAGTGTCGTGATGTCCGCGGATTCCACTGGCTTCAAGACCTCAATCATGATCTGCGCCATGCTTGTCGCACGTTGCTGGTGCTGGTGGAGAATTTTCGCTGATACATTTTTCACTGCTTGTAGAGCCTCCTCGGTACACGGTGCGGCTCCTGCTGGCACAACGCCCCAGGGCGGGAAATTGACGGCCGTGCCGGATTACTGGCGTGAAATCCGCCTCGCATGAATTATCCGATCACAATAGGAATGCCTTCGAGGCGGGAAACCTTACTTTATATGGTTGCAAGCGACGGGTAGAGGTGCCGGAGAAAAAGGCCGTCGAGATATCCGATCGCGCCGAGTTCGATATTGCCCTTCCGGTTTTGAGAACCGGCGTTTTCCGAGCCACCGTGAGACGAGCCATTCACTCGCTCTGCTGCTGCCGGACAAATGCCGGATTGATCCTTTCTGCCAGCGTTAGGGCATGTTTCGCGTTAGCTATATCGCCTTGCTGTTGCTCGGCGATAGCGAGACCGTAGTACAAAGGCGCGGAGATCGGATCAATACGGATTCCTTCGCGGAAAATGTTGATGGCTGCGGTCGTGCGATTCGTAGAAGACAGCAGTAACCCAAGGTTGAGATATCCTTGCACAAAGTTCGGTTCAAGGCCAATGGCTCTGCGGTAAGCCGCAATGGCGTTCTCAGCATCACCAGTTAAGCTGTAGGCTATGCCCAGATTGAATTGTGCCATGGCATCGTTCGGATAAAGCCGCGCAGCGTGTTGAAGCAGCCCGGCTGCCTGCGCGACATTTCCAAGCTGCTGCTGCGCCTCTCCCAGAAACAGGAGCGCGCGAAGAAAAGCAGGGTACATACGAAGCGCTTCCCAATATTTGTCGATGGCTTGCCCCAAGTCTCCTCTCGCTTTGAGAGCGTTTGCTTCCCTTTCAATCTCTGCGGCACGGTAACGAAAGTCACGCGGCATACGGCCGAGAATCAGGAATTTCCCCGGAGCCGCCAGCACTGGGGAGGTCTCACCATATCTCAAACCCGAGGCAGCGGCTGCTAACACTGGATCCAGATCCTTCAACTGCATTTCGCCAAGATAACCGCCGTTTGATGCCGAAGAGTCGTTTGAGTACTTGACGGCCAAGTCGAAAAAGGGAACTCCCGTCTCAAGCTGGCGGCGTACGTCCTTTGCCTGTGCTTCATCTGCCACACAAATTAGGCGCAAAAACTCAGCGGTGGGAGTGATGTGGCTTCGGAAAGCGGCTATCCATTGATGCGGTGGCGCAGGCTGCTCGGGGTGTACGCGAATCCAGTGGTCCACCATTTGGAATGCACCTTTAGCCTGTTTGGGCATATGGCAGCCGATGCATCGGTCGTTTTGATTTACCGGGCATATTGCGGCGTGTTTCGCCGCCTGCAAGCTGTGACATTTTCGACAGACAGCGACGTAGGCAGCTTCATTACCCCTCGCGTCGTGATGTGGATCGTGGCAGGTTGTGCATGTCAGGCCCTTCCCGCTCTGCTTGAAGCAATCGGTATTCCGGAGTGCCACCACTTGGCTTGCAATCAGCAACTCGTCAGGCATCGGAGCAGCTGGGTTACTGAAGCCGGCATGGCATTGGCCACAGAGTGCCAAGCCTTCATCCACAGATAGATTATCCGGATTCACGATCCCAGATTTTGGACTGCCTCGCATAATTGCCGTAACGTGCGATTTACCCGGCCCGTGGCACGATTCACAACGTACACCCCGGTCCTTGGTTCCAAGGCTTTCCGGAAAACCATGACAGGTCAGGCATTTTTGTTCGAACTCTGCGCTAAGGACGTGTCCAATAGCGGTTTCATAAGAACGTGGCTGCTCGGAGGTGAAACCCGGCGACAGGACGAGTTTCATGTCATGAGCGCTTTCAAGGAAGCGCATTTCCACCAGAGGAGCACGATCCAGTTTCTCGCCTTCGATCTCTGTCACGCGTGCAAGAAGGCTGAGGCCATGCCTTCGCCCGCCGATGACCGCTTCGACAGGCGCGTCAAGAGGCAAATGATCGGGTATCCGTACGCTCCATTGCAAGTGACTGCCAACACGATGGAGTCGATAGTGAACAGGCCCTTCCGTTGTCCTCTCATCAAGATCACGCGGAAAACTTTCTGGCACTGTACCTTGCCAAGTGAGCGCCATATTTGTATGCGACTGGGAGACGGCGATGTCTGTATGGCAGCCCGCGCATGCGGCCGATCCAAGATAACCAAGGTCCGTAGCCTGAATCTGCGGAAGTACTAGTTCGGCGGCGACCGCAAGAAGCAGTCCGACACCAAACCCGGAAAGCGAACGTGCCGATCGGAATCCTCGCGGTATAGGGTCCCGGGTTTCCATTGCGTTATCCTAGCGCCGATGCAGGTCATAAATATATTAATCCGGCACACCTCTACGGTTTCAGGGTCGGCTGACGCCGGCTGAACCAACGCGTATATTTTTCGTCCACAAGAGTGGACGCCAAGGACAAATACCTTGACTTGACTGAAGTGGTGGTAGATACAACAGGTATAGTGTCTGCTTGCCGTCATTCGTGGTTCCCGTCAGTCGCGAAGGTCATCGCCCAGTCCCAGCACGCCGCGGGGTTCGCAGTCATGCAAAGGTTCGGGAGCCATTGCGTTGCTCGCGGTTCAACGCGACCGCCGTCACGGTTTATACAAGCATGCCGGCAACTTAAACCTATTTTTGAGAGCGCTGAGATAGACGAAAACCTTGCGTTTTCAATGAACCGAAACAGACGAACTATTTTTTGACCTTTTCTGTCACCATGAAATCTCACTCATTAAGCGTTAGCCATTTCCCGCCTTGTATGACAACGTTTCTTTTTCTGTGCGGACTTGTGCTCACATCATGCAAGGGAATGAAACAGCAGGGAACAGACCATGAAGTCACTACCCTCGGCACAATTGAAATTAGCGCTAGGCTATTGGAGATCCCTGAGCCCTTCCCACCGAACGATCTTTACAACTATGCATACATCTTGAAATATCATGTCATTAAGGTACATCGAGGAAATGTCGACGGAAGCGACATATTCGTTGCGCAGTACAATCCTTTAAAGCCGCGGTCCAGCGCTCGGGACGAGTTTTCCGGAAAGATTGGTGGCAGTCTCGAGGCTTTCCGAGTGGGCGACGTGCACCGTATGGCACTTGAAGCCTCGGTCGACGACTATTGGATGGGTGGGATTATAGACATGTATTTCAAACAAGCCGGCATACGCTACTGGGCCGTCTGGACGAATCTAGAATCCAAATAACTTGGTTTTCACGACTCACATTTTTTTGTTCTACTTCTTGCCACTAGTTCTAGTTATTTACTATTTGTTGCCGCGCTACCGGAACGCATTTCTGACCATCGCTAGCTACATTTTCTATGGCTGGTGGGAACCATGGTTTGTCTTGTTGATGATGACATCGACCATATTAGACTACGTGTGCGGTGGGATCATCGCGTCCCCGAAATCGACCCCAACGCGCAGACGCGTCGCACTGGTGAGCGCAATTATGGGCGACGTCGGGTTGCTCGCGTTCTTTAAATATTACGCATTCACAGCGCAGAATCTCAATCGTCTGCTCCCGATGCTAGGTGTCAGTTCCATGCCACTTCTTCAAGTGACTCTTCCCATTGGCATCTCGTTTTACACCTTTGAGAGCATGAGTTACACGATCGACGTATATCGTGGCATCGTTCCCCGAGCGCAGTCGTTTTCAGATTTGTCATGTTTCGTGAGTCTTTTCCCACATTTGGTAGCGGGGCCTATCGTGCGTTATAGCGTCATCGCTCGTCAGCTTGCCTCACGAGAACACACCCTGAAAAAGTTTTCTTACGGGATAGCGCTCTTCATTCTTGGATTCGCAAAAAAGATTCTTTTGGCGAATCCGATGGGAGTTGTGGCTGATGCAACGTTTGCAGCAGCGTCTCCTTTGACGGTCGACGCATGGTTTGGGGGCTTCGCGTACGCGTTCCAGATCTATTTCGACTTTTCCGGATACTCCGATATGGCAGTGGGGTTGAGCCGTATGTTCGGCCTGGTGATTCCAAAAAACTTCGCTTCGCCGTATTTAGCCGAGAGCATAACCGATTTCTGGCGACGCTGGCACATCTCTCTGTCTACTTGGCTACGCGATTACCTATATGTTCCTCTTGGTGGAAACAAAAAAGGATTGCGGCGTACCTATCTCAACCTCACGATAGTGATGCTCATCGGAGGGCTCTGGCACGGCGCCAACTGGACTTTTGTCGTTTGGGGCGCATATCACGGGCTACTCCTGGCATTCGAAAGATGGCGCGGGAAACAGACGATCTATCAATGGTTACCGAAACCTGGACGCGTCGGCATCACCTTTGTGCTCGTGCTTATTTCCTGGGTGTTGTTTCGCGCTCCGAACCTTAGCTTGGCATGGTCGTACCTAGAGGCCATGTTCGGAGCCCGAACTCATGTGAGTTGCTCCGCATTGCTCGCTGGAGAAATTTACACTCCACATAATCTCGCAGTCATGCTGTTGTGCGTGTCGCTCTCATTTCAGCCCATAGAAATCTACGACTGGCTCGAACACCTTTCATGGAGGCGGGCGCTGGTGCTTGTGCCGCTGTTCCTTTTCACTATCGGTGTCATGTTTACGCAGACTTTTAATCCATTTTTGTACTTTCAGTTCTAGAGGTTCATGTCGCGCCGATTCCAGCTTCTCTTTTCAGGATTGTTTTTGGCGACCATTTTCATCGTGCCTCTTTCGCAGGCAGGATTAGAAATTTATCAAGGTCAACTACCCGAGTTCTTCGATGTTTTTACGCGGGTTCCCAAGCGAGTTAACCTCAGGACATTTGAAACGAACATCGAGAATCGATCCGTGTATGCTACAGCCGTCCGTCCGTGGATTCAATCGTTATTATTCATGGCGCTTAGGGATCCTGGCGAGAAGGCCCTGCTAGGGCGCGACGGTTGGCTTTTTTACACACCGGACGTGCGGTATCTGGTTGAGAACAAGCCGGCGGAGAGTGACACCGAGCCCGAAAATCCCGTTTTGGCGATCACCACATTCAGCAGACAGCTTTCTCAAAGAGGAATTCATTTAATAGTACTGCCCATGCCAGGGAAACCCAGCGTATATCCTGATGAACTGACGCATAGGGCGCATATGCACGACCACGATTTCGCTTCACCGACGCGAGAATTGATTTCGAGTCTCCAGACAGCGGGGGTGGAGACGATGGACCTCTACGAGACTTTTCTCTCGCTTCGTCAGCAGCACAGATTGGACGCCGTAGAACCGTATTATCTGGCTCAGGATACTCACTGGTCAGGTACGGCGGTGCGTATCATAGCACACGTGGTCGCCCGCCGGCTGCTGGATCTAGGCTGGGCGCAAACCGGTTCTACCGAGTACACGGTCAACTCGATGTATCTGAGACGTCGAGGTGATATCATTCGGATGGCAAGCGTGCCTAGTCTTACACAGACTTTTCCAGCGGAGGAGGTCCATTGTTTTCAAGTTTTTGACAAAGAGACTCGGAACTTGTACAAAGATGATGCACGTTCAGCGATACTTCTGCTGGGGGACAGCTTTTTCCGGATGTATGAGACTGATGAACCTACATCGGCAGGATTCATTGCGCACCTTGCACGTGAGCTGCGCACTCCACTAACTTCGATTGTGAATGACGGCGGAGCATCCACCTTGGTAAGGCAGCAACTTAGTCGGAGATCAGATTTGTTGCGAGGCAAAAAGTTAGTGATCTGGGAGTTCGTGGAACGAGACATTCGATTCGGCACGGACGGCTGGAAATACGTGCCGCTGCCAAGAGACTAAAAGTAAGCCGGTCGCCTCGGCGTACTGGACTGACCGACGCAATGTACCCCGAATGTACGGCGCCGGATTAGCTTTGGGCGCTTGCGTTGTCGTTCATTTTTTCGGTGTGCTAAAGTACTCTGCCTGCAGCTTCAATCACATGACGAGCTAGCTCATCTATGTTGTCTTCCCGAATCTGACCAATCGTGCCCACCAGTGCTAAGGCGGCCATGCACGCACTGTTGTTATCGAAAACGGGCGCCGCCACACAACGTACCTCGATCTCCTCTTCCTGGTCGTCGATCGCGTACTTTCTTTGTCGAATCTTAAGTAGTTCCTTATTCAAGCGGGCTGGTGAAGTGATCGTCCTGTTTGTGTATCGGGCGAAGGACCTTTTCGAAAGTACGCGCTCCTGTGTCTCTCGAGATGCATAGGCAAGCAGCACCTTGCCCACCGCTGTGCAGTGCAGGTTCGTTCTCTTTCCGGTCCAGATATCAAACTGGATGAGCCCTGGGCCTTCGACTTTTTGAATGTACATGGCTTGGTCGTTTGCCATAACCGCCAAGTTGGATGTGCAGCCAGTCACAACGGTCAGTTCTTGCATGAACGGCAGCGCCTTCTCCGGTAGGCTGAAGCTTTTCATCAGGCCCCGGCCGAGGCCGTAAACCTTAAGGCCGAGCACATACTCTCTAGTGGCGGGATCAAGGGTGAGATAACCGAGCCTAGCCAAGTTTAGAACGATGACATGCGTCGTACTCTTTGGAATGTGCAGTTTGCGGCTTAGCTGGGAAATATTCCATCCACCGCGCGCCCCGTCTAGACACTCGAGGATTGCGAAGGCCCGGTCAATCGAAGTCGTGTCAGATTCTCTTCGATACGGCACGATCCACTCCTGCGACAAACGGACTCGAAGGTGCCTCGCGCTTGCAGCGATCCCTGATCAGAGGCACAAATTGAGCGCATCGAACCCAAGTACAGTTACTTCAGACTAATGATATAACTAAATCAGTTACAATACTCCTTATTTTAGAATATCTGTGGCCGGGTTAACGTCGAGGTTTCGTTGTGCTCGGCTCAACCCGACCTTGGTTTGCGCGATCGATAACGTGATCAGTACGAGCAGCCGGCCTAAGGACTCCGGACCTTGATTTTTTGTCCATAAGAGTGGACGTGCTTTGGAAAAACCTTGACATATCCGATGAGAAGATTTACACACTAATGAAGCCTAGGACCGACGCAGGTGGACCTTGAATTGGCTCTGCGCTGTAGGGGTGTAACTAACCTGAGGACCGAAGATGTCGGAGGGTTACGATATTCGTTTCGGCTTTTTCAGTCGGCGCATTTTTGTACCGTATGCTATGAAGGCACTAATAGCCAAACTTTTCCAGTTTTTCAGCCTCATTTCGTTCTCCGTTGTGTCGTTGACGTCAGCCTTAGACGACCCACGGCTGCCTCAGTTGGCTCGAGAAGTTCACAACAAAGGATGGGTGGTGTACTCTGGTCGCACCGCGACGGGAGATTGGGACTTGTTTGTGATGCGCCCCGATGGCTCTAGTCGTCGTGATATCACCAACACGCCGGATTCGAACGAGATGCTCGCTGCGATTTCGTCCGACGGCCGGAAGGTTCTCTATCGGCGGACTCCTAGATCTTCGAAAATGAGTTCCATTCTGTGGGGAACGCTGGGGGAACTGGTTATCTCCAACTCAGACGGGTCCAACCCCGTCGTATTTGGTCATGATGGCGAGTTTCCGTGGCCCACCTGGAGCCCTGATGCCAAGCAGATCGCTTGCGTCACCAAAGGCGGAATCGAGATCTGGGACGTGGCAACTAAGAAGCTAGTGCGCAAAATGGATCGGAAGGGGATTTATCAGCAACTCGTTTGGTCGCCGGATGGCCAATGGTTCACCGGACCTGCGAATCACCAAGGAGAACAGTGGACGATAATCCGGTTGAACGCTGTGACAGGGGAAGTGAACCGGGTGAGCAAGTTCACCAGTTGTACAGCAGACTGGTTTCCTGATTCCCGCAGCCTAATCTTCTCCTCTCGGCCTGCCCACCAGGAGGACGTGGATGGGGGGCGCTTGTCACAGGCTGTGGGCCAGAAACTCGGGTACGGGTGGACACAGTTGTGGATGGCGGACGCTGAGGGAAAGACGAACAATCTCGTATACGGTGAAGACGGCCGCCACGTCTATGGAGGTGCAATCTCCCCTGACGGGAAGTACGTTCTGTTCACTCGGTCTCCCGTCGATGAAATGGGAATGAATCGGCTGGGCGCTCCTATCTCACTGATGCGCCTCCGAGACGCACCCACGATTGCCGGAGACAGTAAAGCTCTGCGGAAACTGCACCCGAATGTCAAGAATGGCCCAGTACTGAACCTGCCGGATGGATGGGAACCGTGCTGGACGTCAGCTGAGATTTTTAGGTGACAGGTGAATTTTCGAATGCCGCCGACCGAAAACAAGCTTTCATCCCCTTTCCGGATCCATAAAGAAGCAGAAACCCGGTCCCAAGGCTTGGAACCTTTCGTTGGCAATTTTAATCGACGGCCGTCAAAGGCTAACAACTAGAATACGGCTTCTGCCTTGCGGGCGAACGGTAAAAGTACACAAGGGGAGTGACGAAGGAGGGTCTAATGACGAAGCGCATTGGGGTCGCCATTCTGTTGGTAGCTGGAGGCGTGTGGTCCTGGCATTCTGGGTGGGCCCAGATCAATACCGGTCGCATCAGCGGGATGTTGCAGGACAAAAGCGGAGGGGCAATTTCCGGAGCACAAGTTCGCGCTATTAGTGATGCTACGGGTGCGGTGACCAGTACCGAAAGCGCCGAATCCGGCGAGTACTTGCTCAACTTCCTTCTACCCGGCAAATACCGCGTGGAGGTAGAAAAGGAAGGCTTTCAGAAAGGTGTGGAGCACGACGTCGTCGTGAATGCGGGCGGAATCACTCGAATCGACTTTAGCCTGTTGGTCGGACAGCTCCGTCAGGCGGTTGAGGTCGAAGCCAACCTGCTCGGCGTTGCTACCGAAACCTCGGAGCTTTCAAAGACCTTCAGCTACAAAGAGCTTGACGATCTTCCGAACATAGACCGCAATCCTGTCTACCAAATGAACCTGCTGCCGGGGGCCAATAGTGGCGTGGGTAGTGGCAACTACGGACCCAACGGCGGTGAAGACGGGTCAGCAATAGGATTGACACGCCCACAGCTGGTCTCGCTAGGCGGTGTGGATGCTAATGCCAACACCATCTTCATCGAGGGCATTTGGAACCGGGAACCGCAAAACGCCTATGTCGGCCTGATACCGCCGATCGAAGCTGTCCAAGAAGTACAGGTGTACACCGGTAAATACAATGCGGAGTACGGGTTTTCGGGCAGCGCCGTGATCAATATAGTCACCAAATCAGGTGGCAACGAGTTTCATGGAGCCCTGTTCGAATACTTGCGAAACAACGACGCTGATGCTAGAAATTTCTTCGCCGAGAGTAATACACCGTTCCGTCGCAACCAGTACGGCGGCGCACTAGGCGGCCCTGTCCGTAAAAATAAACTCTTCTTCTTTGCCGACTACCAGGGCACAAATTACGACACCAGTTCGCCGGGTTACACAACGGTACCGACAAACGAGATGTATAACGGCAACTTTTCACAGCTTTATGATCTTACACAACCCAAGGACATCGCTGGTAACACCTACGGTCAACTTTACGACCCCTTTTCACGAGTATTTGACTCGAGCGGAAACGTGGTTTCAGTAACGCCTTTCCCGGGTAATATCATCCCAGCATCGCGATTCGATCCCGCAAGTGCAAAAATGAATGCTGAGCAGATTTTCGGCGTAGCGAATCTCCCAGGGATTTCTAACAATCTCTATTTTCTTTACAAGAACCCGCAGACTGTAAATCAAGGTGATGGGCGTTCCGACTATAACTACTCAGACAAGAATCGTTTCTTTTTCCGCTACTCACATTTTCAATCCACCAACGACAACTCAACCGGGATCAACAACTTTTGGCAAGACGGTCAGGCTGACTCTCACACTGTAGATCGCAATATGCAACTCACGTATCTTGCCCTGCTCAGTCCGAGCATGTCGAACGAGTTACGCTTGGGCTACAATCGCACACACGTAATTACAAGCTCGAAGAGCGAGGGTCAGCCTTATAACAACGAATTCGGAATCCCCAATGGAAATCTTGGTGATCCGCTTTCGATCGGTTTGGCGATATTCAATGTAACGGGCCTCCACTCGCTCGGTGACCCCGGCTGGGTTTCGCATATCACCAGTAATGCCATCGCGCTGACTGAGAACTTCACATGGGTCAAGGGAAAGCACAACGTAAAGGTTGGAACGAGCATCAATCATATTCAAGAAACAAACGCGGATCCATATCCTAGTCCGCGTGGGATCATCACCTTCGATCCGGCAATGACTTCATATAATGGAGTTGCCGCGCCGTACGCTTATCCGAGCTTTCTATTAGGCACGATGCTATCCAGTGAGAGGACAGCATGGGTTGATGGCCTGCCATACAACACTTATTGGCAAAATGCATGGTATACCCAAGACGATTTTAAGGTATTGCCGTCGCTGACCCTCAATCTTGGTGTGCGTTATGAGCTCTATGGACTACCGGTCGAGCGTTATAACCGGCAATCGAATTGGGATACCGCCACCAACCAGCTTGTGTTGGCGACCTCCAGTGACCGCGCTCCAGGGATCAATGAAGATCGTGGAGATGTGGGCCCTCGCGTGGGATTTGCTTGGAGCCCAGATCATAGTAAGACTAGTCTACGCGGCGGGTACGGCATTTCGTACTGGCAATCGTATTGGGCCGGACCGCTTACTCAAATTCCCGAAACCTATCCGTTTTTCGCCGAGGTCCAGGAAGTCACACCCAACAATATTACGCCTTCATTGCTGCTGTCTCGAAACGGTCTACCATTGGCGACAGCGCAGTACAA
>JASHOO010000720.1 GCA_030041035.1 Bryobacteraceae bacterium
GGTGTCCCCTTCGCTTCCCCGCATGGGCTGTTTCAGCTCTCCAGACTTTCTGTCTGGTGGTTACGGCTGGGCATCTCGATCGAGCGCATTCGCCCTGGCCACCCCCAGCAGAACGGCCGTCACGAACGCATGCATCTGACCTTGAAGAAGGAAGCCACGCGGCCTGCCGGCGCCAACATCCTGCAGCAGCAGGCCAAGTTCGATGACTTTATCGAGGACTTCAATCACCAGCGGCCGCACGAGGCTCTGGAAATGAAATGTCCGGCCCAGGTTTACATCGCTTCGCCGCGGCTCTACCAGGGCATTTCCGAGCCCCACTACCCGTTTCACGATCGCACGGTTGTGGTCACCAGCTGCGGCCGCTTGTGCCTGTATCGCAAGAAGATCAACCTGAGCAAATCTCTCGCCGGCCAGGCTGTGGGCGTCAAAGAGGTCGACCACGGCATCTGGCTGGTCAGCTTTATGGATTACGATTTGGGTTATATCGATCTGGAGGAGAAAACTCTGCAGCCCCTCGAAAATCCCTTCGGACCAAAAGTGTTACCTATGTCTTAGGAACGATCTGTTACCTATGTCTCCGGTCCGGACAATAGAAAAGATGGAGCGGGAGACGGGACTCGAACCCGCGACGTCCAGCTTGGGAAATTGCTCGTAGATTGAAAATACAGAATTTGGCGTCTACCGGGTTGATTGCTGACGATCCCAAGCTATTGATTCTCCAGGGGTCGATTTTAGTAGTCTGTTAATGGACTTTTATTGGACTCTACCTTTTTCCCCTCGTGGATGTTGCGACGATCAGCGTTGCCAGCTTTCCGTCACGACGTCTCAATCCTCAACTCAGCTACTAATAAGCTGGATTCTGGGCTTTTTACTTTTTAGCTGGTTCGCTATTCGGCAGTTTGCTTGCCCTTACGTTGTCACCTCGTGCGCGACGCTTTCAACGCGACGCACCCGGACCTTTACCTCCACGCGCGACCCGAGCCGGTTGAGGATTGCCATGAGGCGATCGACGGTGAACCGACCGAGGTCCGCATTGCGGATACGCGAGAAGTCTGCCGCCGCGATGCCCGTGCGGCCGTGCGCGGCGCGCACGGTCAGGTGTTCCCGATCGAGCGCCTTGATGATTTCAGCCGCGAGGATCGCCTTGAATTGTTCGGTGTCAGCGTTCTCGTGCCCCACATCGCGGAATACATTGCCGCTTCCCCGCACCACGTCCAGCTTTTCGCTCTTCATCGCAGCATCTCCTTCAATCTCTTCAAACGGTCCTTTATCAGATCGATTTCGCGTTGCGGCGTCTTGATGCCCTGCGTCGATTTCTTCTGGAAAGCGTGCACGACCCAGATTTCATCGGCGAGCTGCACTGCATAGACCACGCGAAACGCATCGCCCCTGAACGGCAGCGCGATCTCGAACACGCCCGAGCCCAGGCCGCGCATGGGCTTTGCGATGTCGGCCTTGCCACCCTCTGCGGCGATCGTCAGGGCCGCAAGACAGATCGATCTCGATCCTTCCGGGAACGTCTCGAATTCTTTCAGTGCCGCCCTGATCCATGAAACGGGCCGCGTCTTTCGGGTCATCGGCCGACCGTTACTGCGCCTCCTCTTACATCTTCATGTTGTCATATTTGACAACACTTGGCAAGTAAAGCCCGCGGACCAGCAGCACCGGAGGCGCCGAACCGGCCGGATGGGGTCACGACGCTTCTTCGCTCTCGCCTCCTTCGATTCAATTTCCAGCGAAACCTTGCCCCTCGTGTCGGGAGCCTTCGAATGGTCGTCGCCCGAAATCCCACAGCGAAATCGCGACGATTGGAATCGGTGCGGGTGCAACGTTGCGGCCAGCCGCCGCGGACCGTTGGAGGCTCACGAAGCATCCGCTTCAAAAAAGCGCCAGTTGCTCCCCTTCGAGCGAACCATAGTTGAACCGCAGCACATTCGCCTCTTCCACACGGTCCCAATGTTCGCAGATCCAGGTCAGCTCGCGGGCGCACGCGTCTGGCTCGACTACCGCGTCCAGCAGGCGGTACGGTAGCTCATATGCCTCGGCGTATCGCCGGGCGGCGATCAGACTCCGGGCGTATACCGGGGTCTGCGGCGTCTCCAAAATCGTCACCGCGTCGAGCGTGACTGCCGTCGACGTGCGTCCGCTAGCTGTCAGTTCGGCTGAAATCTCAGGGCTCGCAGCATCCAACACCACCAGGCAGCGGCGCGCGGACAGCAGATCGCGGATACGGCTGCAGTTCTCCTTTGCTGGGCCATCGAGTGTGAGTCCGAGCTGATGGCCTAGCTCTCCCGCGGCCTGCGCCAGTGTACGACCCTGGCACGGCACCCACAGCACCGCTTCAAAGTCCTGCGTGGCTTCGCGCGCTAACCGCGATGCGTCGGCTCCACTGACGAGCGCCGTGCCGCCGTGATCGGCCAGAGTCGAGTACAGGTTCTCGAGGCCGCTGGAGAAATCCGTGCTGGGCAGTGTGGCTGGCTCGTGCTCCCGTTGCCAGAACCAACGCTTCAACAGCCGTCGGGCAGTCAGCCCGTTAGTGGTCCCGTCGATGAAATTCCGACGCCGCAACAACGGCGGGAATGAACACTCCTGCAGCAGCACCGTTACCACTTCTACACCGCCGCGCCTCGCCTGATCGAAAAGCACCGGCTCCCACCGTTCCCGTACCCAGCGGGCTGGAGTGGACGACGGAGAGAGTAACAGCACCAGGACATCTGCGGAGAGGCCCTCCTCCGCCATCGAGATTAGGTCTTGCTCTCCGCCAATCAGACCATCTTCGGCGTAGCAGGTAAGATTACAGCCGAACTCCAGGAATTCGGCCAGTTGCCTTGCGACGTCATGTTCGGCTCGCGCATGAGCGAGAAAGACGGTTTTCAAGCGCCGAGTATAGCGCGAAAAACACCGCTTCACCGTGATTACTACGCTGAAACGCTACCTGATTGCTCGTGATATGGGCTGATATCAACAGCTATCGTCTGCCTAGTCTAAGAAGGCACTCTCCGACTATACGCACAATTCGCGTACACTGTATTGAACCAACCATATGCCTCTCACGGCGGGAGAGCGACTCGGTCCCTACGAAATCCTTGCGCTGATTGGAGCCGGCGGCATGGGAGAGGTATACAAAGGGCGTGACACGCGTCTTGACCGCACCGTCGCCATCAAGGTTTCGCAGGAAAGATTCAGCGAGCGCTTGGAGCGCGAAGCACGCGCCGTCGCCGCGCTGAACCATCCCAACATCTGCACGATTTATGAGATCGGGAACGATGGCGAGCGTTCGTACATCGTCATGGAATATCTCAAGGGCATAACGCTGAAGGACCGCATCGGCGGCCGGCCCGTGGATACGGAAACGCTCCTCTCGCTCTCGATCGAGATCGCCGATGCGCTAGACGCCGCGCACACGCAGGGCATCGTACACCGCGATATCAAGCCAGCTAACCTCTTCGTCACGGAGCGCGGCCACGCAAAAATTCTGGATTTCGGGCTGGCGAAGGTGCAAGCAGTTTCATCATCCAGCACACTCAGCACGCAGACCCTACTGACCAAGCCGGGATCGACCATGGGTACCGTCGCCTACATGTCGCCCGAGCAGGCATGCGCCAAGGAACTGGATGCGCGTAGCGATCTGTTTTCCTTCGGTGCGGTCTTGTACGAGATGGCGACGGGCGTAATGCCGTTCCGCGGAGAAAGCACGGCCATGATACTCAAGGCGATTCTGGATGTGACGCCAACTCCGGCGGTGCGGCTGAATCCCGATCTGCCGCCAGACTTGGAGCGCATCATCGACAAGGCGCTGGAGAAAGACCGCGATCTGCGCTACCAGAGTTCCGCGGGCATGCGCTCGGACCTGCAACGGCTGAAGCGAGACGGCGAGTCGATCAAGTTCGCGGCTTTTTCGGCGCCTCCCCGGCGCTTGCCCTTGCTTTGGATCGCGGGAGTAACTCTGATCCTGAGTGCCGCGGCCGGCGTGGCCTACCTTTTCCTGCATCGAAGCGCGCCCAAGCTCACGGAAAAAGAAACGCTCGTTCTAGCGGATTTCACTAACACCACCGGCGATCCTGTTTTTGATGGCACGCTGCGGCAAGGTCTTTCGGCGCAATTGGGGCAATCGCCGTTTCTAAGCCTGATTTCGGATCAGCGCATCGCGCAAACTTTGGCCCTGATGTCTCAGCCGAAAGACGCGCGCCTCACGCCGGAGATCACGCGCGAAGTTTGCCAACGCACGGCCGGCGCGGTGACGATTGAAGGGTCCATCTCGAGTCTTGGCAGCCAATATGTGCTCGGACTGAAAGCGCTGGATTGCCACAATGGCGATGTTCTTACGCAAGAGCAGGTCACTGCAAACGGAAAAGAGCAGGTGATCAAGGCGCTCGGCGATGCTGCGACCGAGCTTCGCAAGCGGCTGGGCGAGTCGCTGGTGTCGCTGCAGAGGTATGATACCCCGCCGGAAAACGTCACCACCCCTTCTCTGGAGGCGCTGCAAGCGTACAATCTCGGCTGGCGAGCAACGGTAGTAATGAGTGACTACGCGAGTGCGGTCCCTTTTTTCCAGAGAGCCGTGAGCCTGGACCCGAATTTCGCCATGGCATACGCGCTGCAGGGGGCAAATTACTTCAACCTTGGTGAGTCCGGCCGGGCAGCCGAAAGTACCCGCAAGGCCTATGCTCTCCGGGATCGGACGAGCGAGCAGGAAAAGCTTTTCATTTCCTCCTACTACCAGCGTGATGCCACAGGAAATCTGGAGGCAGCCCGTATCATCGATGAGTTGTGGGCGCAGACCTACCCGCGTGACTATGCTCCGAAGATCGGATTGTGTGTCATTTATGCGCTGTTGGGAGAGTATGACAAAGCTCTCAGAGCGGCACAAGAGGCGCTAAAACTCGACGCCGGAGGTGGGATGACGTACGGGAATTTGGCCGACTCGTACGTTGTTCTCAACCGCTTGGATGAGGCGAAAGCGACGGCCCTGGAGGCCCAGGCCCACCACCTCGACACGCCTAACGTCCACCTAATTCTGTGCCAGTTGGATTTCCTGCAGCACGATGTCGCGGATATGGAGCGCGAAGCCGCCGGGCTGATGGGGAAACCTGGATACGAAGATGCCGTACTTCACTTTGAGTCGGATGCCGCTGCGTATGGTGGCGAGTTTTCAAAGGCTCGGGAGCTGGCGCGCCGAGCCGTCGCTTCCACGCAGCAAACGGATGAAACAGAAACTGCAGCAGGATACGAAGCGGAGGCGGCCCTTCACGAGGCAACCGTTGGCAACGTTGCTTTGGCAAAGCAACAGGCGCAGGGCGCACTTTCGCTGGCAAATAGCAAAGATGTCATTGGCACATCGGCCATCGCATTCGGACTGGCAGGCGATGCAGCGCGAGCCGAGCGCTTGGCCGGCGATCTTGGCAAACGCTTCACGGAAGATACGATAGTGAAGTCGCAGTACTTGCCCATGATTCACGCCGCCGTCGCGCTGCGGAGCGACAACCCCGGTAATGCACTTAAAGCGCTCGTTCCGGCTGCGCTTTACGAATTGGGACAAGGCACCGATGTTCCTCTCTATGCGGTTTATCTGCGCGGCGAAGCGTACTTGGCCGCCAAGCAGGGCGTGGCAGCCGAAGTCGAGTTTCAGAAAATTCTCGATCATCCGGGCGTGGTCCTGGATGATCCGGTTGGCGCGCTCGCACATGTGGGCCTGGCACGCGCTTACGCACTTTCCGGCGATCAAAGGAAAGCGAAGGCCGCTTACCAGGACTTTCTTGCGCTCTGGAAAGACGCCGACCCGGATGTTCCCATCCTGAAGGAAGCCAAGGCGGAATACGCGAAGCTGCAATAACGGGTTAGAACCTGAGCCCCACGTGGTTCTCAACCCAACCGAGTATATGTTGATTGGCCTTGGCAACGGCGGCCAACTCCCAGGGCCGTGTAACCGAAGGTCCGGGCATATCTGCGCCTGTCTAGATCTAGAACGCCCAAACCGAAAACTCGACTACTGCTCTGAGAGAGCCGGATTACTGGCGATATATCCCCATGTAATGAAGAATGCGGCGCGGGCCGGGAACGGGGAACGGGCATATCGGAAAGTTCGGGCGCGGACGGTATCGCTTTTCGTAGCTGAGTCGGTCGCGAGCATGCCCGGACTTGATCACTTGGCTCCAGGAGACTGACGCGAGCCTGGCAATCCTGTGAAGTATCTTCCTGGAGAATAGGGTTGCATCTATGGCTTGAAACGCTTCTCCCCTACAGAGCGTTGGGAGAGGGCTTTGTCTGACACGAGAAAATGAGCGCGTCCCAAACGGGATTCACCCAAGCAAGCATGCATCCCGGCCTAAACATCTGATGCAGTGAAGCTTGAGCAGAAAAGAAAGGCCCAGTGCATCCCACTCCTTTGTGTTCCCCTCCCCGTTTTTCCGATGTCTTCTTAATCTTCGTTGACACGTCTGGCTGCTTCCAAATGGTTCACATTGTGGTCACTTAGGTTCACTTTGCTCCCAAATTAGTTCACCCTATGAAAATAAGCCAGTTACTCATTGGGTTCCTCCGTGTTC
>JASHOO010000721.1 GCA_030041035.1 Bryobacteraceae bacterium
GCGCCTGGTATCCGAGGACCAGTATCTTTTCAGCCAGATGGGCGCGGATTTTCAAATGATGCGGTTTATCGAGCGAGCGACTCCGCCGGGAAGCCAGGTCTACTGTTTCTCATCGCCGCCCGCGGCCTACTGCGCGCGGGAGCTGCTTTCCTGGTACTATTCGGCCTCCAACCTGCGGCTGTGGAACGTCTATTGGGCGGGATACGACCCGGGCGCGCAACCACTACGCATTCTGACGTTCCATTTCGCGCCGCAGGCCCTGCGCGGTATGCGCCTGCTCGAGACGGAAGCGCCGCCCTCGGCGACGCCGAGCGTAAACGAGATGCGGTTGTACGGTCCGGCGGGCGAGCTGGCGCCGGATTCGAGCTGGCGATACGATGCGCATCCATTTCCCTGGGACGCGCAGTTTGCGTTCGACCGCAATCCCGTCACGCGCTGGGAAGCTTGGCAGGAGATTCGGGAAGGGGCGCGTCTCCAAGTGCGCTTCGGCAATGCGGAAACGGTCTCCGCAGTGAGAGTGGAAACCAAGGGGGACCAGAAAGATGTTCACTGGCAACTGCAAGGCCTGACCGATGGTGATCAGTGGAAAGCGCTTCCGGCAACCTCGGAGATAGTGCTGATGCCTGCGCAGGATTTCCGGAAAGCTGCGACCCAGGAATTTAAGCGATGCCATATCCGCTACTTTCTGACCGACACGCCGCCCTACATGGAGCAGTTCGGCGAGCACGAAGGCCAATGGGGAATCCGGAAACTGGCGCAATTCGGAAACCAGCAGCTTTATTTCATCGAGTGAGGTCTGGCAGGGGGTGGTTGGCAAACCCGGAGTCTGAGTCGTCTGCCATTCACAACCGTAAACAAGTAAACTCCAGGCAGGACCAGAAGGACTGTGGCGGGCATATACTGTTGCTGGGTAGCCCAAAAGGAAGTCCCAGTTAGATTGGGAAAGCTCCAGCCATGAAATATGCCACGTTCGCGCTGAGCGCCGTGGTTCTCGCCGGATTGGCCATCGCTGACGATCTGCCGCCGGGCGTATTGCTTCTTTCGCGGGTCAAAAACCACATAAAAGAAGACCTGCTCCGGCTGCCCGATATCACCTGTCTCGAAACGGTCCATCGCGATTACCAGCCGCCCAAGGGCAAGAATGCACCCTTTGGACACGATTCGGCTGGAGGTGTTGACCGACGGGCACCAGGAGCTATACGCATCTCCGGGCGACCGGAGCTTCTCGGCCCGGCATCCGATGAGCTTCGCAGGCAGCGGCATGCTGAGCGACGGAGTGTTCGGCCAGTACATGAGAGAGATCCTGACGAGTGGCTACATCTCGAATGCGTATCAAGGGGAAGAGGAGATCGCCGGGCGGCGCCTGGCACGTTACGATTACCGTCTGCCACTGCTCTGGAGCGGGCAGGCGATTCGAACACTGGAGGGATCCGGTAAGGTTGGCCTGCACGGGTCCTATTGGGTGGATCCGCGAACGTACGACGTCGTCCGGATGGAACTGAACGCGGACAGCATTCCGCCTGCGTTGCCGATTGCGGAGTGGGTGACAAACATCCAATATGCGCGCACAGTCGTGAGCCACACACTGACGGTGCTGCTGCCGGAATCAGCGGAGGTTCGGAGCGAGAGGTTCAATGGCGAGATCAGCGTGAATCGAATGGAGTTCACCCATTGCCGCACGTTCAGTGCAGAGACCAACGTTGTTTTCGACGCGGCGGCCGCCGCCGATCAGCCGGCGCGCTTTGGAGTTTCGTCGGTGGACGATACGCTGCGGCCTTTGCCTGCCGGATTGCAGATCGCAGTGAAGCTGCGCACGCGGATCACGGACGACATGGCAGTCGGCCAGCTGATCGATGGCGTGGTGGCGGGCGACGTGATGGCGAAGCGCAAGCCGGTCATCGCGGCGGGCTCGCCGGTGCGCGGTCGTATCCGCCGCCTGGAGCGCTACACGGATCCGTTTCCGTATTTCGTGGTCGCGCTTGAGTTCACGGAGGTGCAGGCGGAAGGTATCCGGTACCGGTTTTACGCGGATCCGGTAGACATCCAGCCGATCGCCGGCGTGGAACAGAAGCTTTGGACCGAGGACAGATCCGAGACGGCAAAATTCTTTGATGGTGGCAGTCTAACGAGGCAAAGAAGGGAAAATTTGTTTCTCTATGACCTGCCGGGAGTCGTCTCGTTCTTTTTCAAAGCCACGAAGCTGGAACTGCCCCAGGATTTCCGCACCGTATGGAAGACGCGCCTAGTGGCGCCCTGAGCCGTCAGGAAGCGGCGACCGACACGAGCCTTACACGGAACAGCTCGGCGGACATGAGAGTGAGTGGGGAATCCGGAAACTGGCGCAATTCGGAAACCAGCAGCTTTATTTCATCGAGTGAGGTCTGGCAGGGGATGGTTGGCGAAGACGTACTCGGTGACGGGGCGGCCTCCCATGAGGTGCTCCTGGATGATGCGCTCGACTACCGCGGGCGTGATCGAGTGATACCAGGTGCCATCGGGATAGACCACGGCGATGGGGCCCTGCTCGCAGATACGCAGGCAGTTGGCCTTGGTGCGGTAGACGCAGTTCTCGCCCTGGGTCAAGCCCAGCTCGGCTAAACGCTTCTTGAGATAGTTCCAGGACGCCAGGCTGTCTTCGCGCGTGGAGCAGGCGGGAGTGGTCTGATCGGCGCAGAGGAAGATGTGGCGGCGGATGCGGGGAATTTCGAGATTGCGCGCGATTTCGACTAATCGTTGGGGATCGCTCACAGCACCAGCCTTTCATCGCCCTCACGGCGCGTGACGTGCTCCCGGTCGAGGTATTCGAGCAGGGGGATGGCGTACTTGCGCGAGATGCCGGTCCAATCCTTGAAAGCGCCGACGCTGAAGCGAGCGGACTTGCGGGCGGCGAGTAGCTTGCGCAGGCTTTCGAGCGCGGTGTGATGGAAGACGAGGTCGGCGTTGATGCGGACCAGGCGCTTTTCGCGGATGAGGATTTGTAAAAGCGACCGCGCGCGGGCGGATTCGACGCCGGATTTGGCCAGGACTTCGTTGACCGTGGGCGCGGCTAAACCGGCTTGTTCGAAAGCCTGTTCGATGGCGGCACGGGCTTGCTCCTCATCCTGTTTGAAGACGACTTTGTGGCTGCGCGAGCGGACGAACTCGCCTTCGATGACGAGGTCTTTGGCATCGGCGAGGATGGCATCGAAGACAAAAGGGGGCGCATCGGCCAGCTCGCGGCCCCGGAGATCCTGTTTGGCGATGCCGGGAAGCAGAGGGTTG
>JASHOO010000722.1 GCA_030041035.1 Bryobacteraceae bacterium
TATGGCCTTTCGAACCCTGAGCGGCATCAGCGCTCTCGTGTGCGTGTGCATTCTCAGCACCCACGCGCAAGCCCCGCCGCCCGAGCCGGCGCCCGCTCCCGTCGAGTTCGTGTGCCCCATGGATCCCGAAGTGCGTTCCAAAACTCCCGGAACCTGCCCCCGCTGCGGTATGAAGCTGGTCGCCAACATTCCTGAGCCGGTCGAGTACCCGACCCGGTTCACGTTCACGCCGCCGGGCATCCCCGCGAGCTGCCCGCTGCACCTGGAGATTCGTGTCACCAATCCCAAAACAGGCGCCGCCGTCAGGCATTTTCAGATCATCCACGAAAAGCCGATTCATCTTTTCGTAGTGAGTGAGGATCTTGAATACTTCGCGCATGAGCATCCCGTGCTCGGCCCCGACGGCATTTTTCGCCACACCACCCTTCTTCCCAAGCCCGGCACTTACAAAGTTCTTGCGGATTTCATGCCCGAGGGCGGAACTCCGCAGCTCATCTCGCGCATCATCACCACCGCCGGATACACACGCAGCCTGGACGCGGGCATGGCAAAACCCGCCGCGGATCTCTCTCCCAAACGCAGCGAGAACCTGGAGGTGGAATTGGTGCTCGACCCGCCGCAACCGATCGCCGGTAAGAAGACCATGCTGTTCTTCAAACTGAAACCGGCCGTGGGTTTCGAGCCCTACCTGGGTGCGTGGGGCCACCTGCTGGCCGCCAGCAACGATCTGATCGACACCATCCACACCCACCCCATCTACGTCACCGACCCCGCGCCCGGCGAAAAACAAGTGCAGTTCAATCTGTTTTTCCCTCGCGAGGCGATCTACCGCGTCTGGGTGCAGTTTCAGCGCGAGGGCAAGGTGAACACAGTGAACTTCACGATTCCGGTAACAGATCTGCGTTAGTTGGTGACCATGGTAATATGGTCATAGTCATGCAGAGAATTGCCGCCGGCGTCTTCAAAGCGCGCTGCCTCGGGCTGCTCGACGAAGTCGAGCGCGAGCGCAAGGAGATTGTCATTACCAAACGCGGCCGCCCGGTTGCCCGCATCGTGCCGGTGAGGCCGGAACCTGCCGTCGTCTTTGGCAGACTGAAAGGCACCGGCCGCATTGTGGGTGACATCCTCTCAACCGGCGAACCATGGGAAGCGGATGCCTGAGCCCGCTATCTTGCTGGACACCCATTGCTGGGTGTGGATGCAATTCGGCCAAACAGAAAAATTCACCCGCGCTCCGCTCCGCATGATAGAGCGGGCAGCCCGTACCGGCGCCTTGCGTGTGTCGGTTATGTCGGTCTGGGAGATCGGCATGCTCGAAGCTAAGGGCCGTCTCGAACTCAAGATGAGCTGTGCGGAATGGGTTCGCCGGGCGCTGGATACACCCGGATTGGCGCTGGCTCCACTCACTCCTGAGATCGCGATTGAGAGCAGCCGCCTGCCCGGACGCTTCCACGGCGATCCGGCAGACCGCCTTCTAGTAGCTACCGCGAGAATTGCCGGACTCCGCCTCATGACGAAAGACGGTAGGCTCTTGGACTACGGCGAGCACGGATACGTTAGGGTCGTCTCTGCCTGACCAGCCCCGCGTAGAAGCCGATTCCAAAACAAAAAAAGGGTAGTGGATCACCTGGATCCACTACCCGCAAAGGCCAATCTGACTGCTGTTTACGCGCGGCGTCCTTTGCTAGCATGGCCGCCGTTGGATGCGTGATGCGCGCTCTGTGCGTGAGGCGCGCTTTTCTGTGTGGCACCGTGGCTCGCCTGATGTGCCGTGTTCGCGTGTCCGGCATGGCTCGCCGACGCGTGTTGTGCGTGGGCGGCGGCATGCTCGTGCGCCGCAGCCTGTTCGGCGTGAGTCGGCCGCGCGGTGAGTCCTCCTCTGCCGCCGTTGTAGCTCACCCGGCTGGTCTCATGCTCGACCACGGCCCGGTTATAAGTATGAAAGTTCCCGCCGGGGCCGAAATGATTCACCGCGCGATTGTAAACAAACCCGCCGTTATGCCAGTAGCCACCCGCATAACCCACGCCGGTGTACCCGAAGCCGTAGTTGACGCCGCCGTAGAAACCCACATGCGGGCCCCAGTAACCTGCATGCCATAGATAAACGCCGCCACTCCAGCCCCAATATCCGGGCGTCCAGAGCGCGCCCACAAACGGTGCGAGCACCCACCTTCCACCAACCCAGTAATAGCCTGCCGGACCGTACGCCCAGTAACCCGGGGTCCACATGTAACCCGGCCCGGGGCAAATGGGCTGCGCATATACGGGCAACGCTGGCGGTGCAATGCCAACCGATATAAAGACGCCTCCGAAAGAAGCCGCCGGCAACACCAGCAGGATCAGTGCCACGAGAGCCAAACGCATCCACCGCAATCCGTGGGACTTGGTTTCACATGTCGTCATCATCATCTCCATCCTCTCGCCTTCAGCAAAGCACACCGCCTACCATTCCTAAACACAACGCCGGGGTTAAAGTTGTCGGGCAGCGATCGCATTGCAGGCAGGGAAGATAGCGGCCAAGGTCAGACGCCGCGAGACAATTGGCAACGCCTGCCAGGCCGGCAAAAACTATCCGAAGGGATAGCCGGATCTCCAAACGGATAGGAGCTAGGGAGCCGAAGACGACAGGACCGCACACGCCCCAGGCGAAGCGTCCACCTCAATTTGCGTTCCCGCTGGAAGCGAAAGCGCATCGCGAAACCAGTACGTCCGGGTCCAGGCCTTGCGATAACTTCGCAGCCAGATCAGGTGCTCCACAGAACCGTCTGGTTCATATGCCGTAGCTTCCATGGAAGCGCCGTCCGGCAAATCACGCGGCGTCACAGCGACAGCCGTGATGGCGTGGTCCAGCTTGAAAGGCTTCGCACTCTCGACCACCAGCGTCGGCGCGGGAGTGGCTTCGCGCGCTGCTTCGTGGATCACCGGCGCCGGCGGCAGGTAGATCGGGTCTCCTTCCGGCGCGCCGCCTTCCACCCAGCTCACCATCATCTCCACTTCGATCGCGGTCAGGCTGGGATCATCGCGGTAGGCGCGAATGCCTTCCACCGCGCCCCATGGCGGCATACGCCTTTCCAGTACCTCGTCGCGGATGGCCTTGGCCCACGGCCGCGCCTCCTCGTAACTCATAAGCGAGAATGCCGCGCCGCCTTCGTGATGACAGCTCGCACAGCGCCTGTAAACGATGCGCGAGATTTCCTGCGTCCAGGTGAGCTTCGTCGTGATGGGGTCGTGAGCCTGCGCAGCAATCGCACTAGCCAAGCCCGCAAGAACGGCGTATGGCTTAGTCGTCGGCGGCCTTCTTTTCTTCCTTCTTCTCTTCAGGAAACAGGTTCTTCACCGGTATGTCAGCGTCGAATACCACCTCGAAGAACCCGATCATCATCTCGTCCCAGCTTTGATCACCCCACGCGACTTCCTTGGTCGCGTCAGGATTGCTCGGATTATTGGGGGAGTTATCGAAATGCGCCGTGCACTCGATTTTCGTGCCTTTGGGCAGCATCAACGGCTTTACCGGGTAGTACGAGAGCTGCCAGCTGAAGCTGTACGCAGGCACGCGCAGCAGCGTCTGCGTTTCGCCGGTCGGATAAATCACGCGATATTCGAAATCCTTGCCGCGCAAATGCATATGCGGCAGCAACGCCGTAAGCGTGACCTGCGTACCCAGCTCGAACGAGGAATCCACTTGATAGTTCGCGTCGCCGGGCGGAATCTTGAACTTGTTGTTCGCGGCGGCCAGCGTGAACGCGCGCTGCTTCGGCGGTTCCTTGGCAAACACCAGTCCCACCCTGCTCTGGTCAGTGCCGGCCGTGCGATTGGCCGTGTAGTGCATCTGAAATACGATGTCCGCCCCGGCCTTAATGAGCTTCGCTTGCCCCGGCTCCAGTATTTCCGGCAGCGTGCCCGGAGCATAGCCCACCAGGAATTCGCCCTGCTCACCGGAGTCCTCGTCCGCTCCGTCCTTCTTCTTCACGGGAACAAACGGCACTCCCGGCTTCGCATCCTTCAACCATTTCGAACCCGGCTCGCGGATGAACGCGATGATGTGATGCACCAGCACGCGGTTCCCCGGCCGCGCCTCGGCGAACTGCACCCACTTATCCTCGGTGAATCCAGTCGGCACCACGATGTACTGATATTCGATCGTGCCCTCGGCCGGCACTTCGAACGCATTCGGCATTTGGAATACAACATCCGGCTTCGGAATCCGCCAGCCTTCCACGAAACTCGCCTGCGCCGGAACGATGTTCGGGTCACCCTGCGGCGCACCCGCGTCCGCCCACGCGACCAGCGTGTCGATCTCTTTTTGGGAAAGCGAGCGGTCGTTCGAGAATTTGCCGTAATGCGGGTCGGCGAACCATGGCGGCATCTTCTTCAGGAGCACGGCTTCTTTAATGGCCTTGGCCCACGGCCGCGCCTGTTCGTACGTCAGCAGCGAGAACGGCGCCGCTTCCCCCGGACGATGACATCCCTGGCAGTTCTTCGCCAGAACCGGCGCCACGTCCTGATTGAACGTCACCGGCGACTGGATCGTCGCGGCCGCAGACGTAAACGCGAAGACAACCCCGATGATCGAAGGTCCGAAGCGCATAAATCTTCCTCAGGCCATTATACGGGGCAGCGATTCCAAAAGTTCTGTCAAGAATCCGCTATGGCGTTTCGCCGCGAACCAGATCCTCATAGGTCTCTCGCGCTCGAATGATTCGCCACTTGTCGCCCTCCACCAGCACCTCCGCCGCCCGCCGCCGCGCGTTGTAATTGGATGCCTGCACGAAACCGTATGCCCCCGTCGTCGCCAGCGCCAGGTAATCGCCGGGCGCCACATTGGCAACCTTGCGGTCGCGCGCGAGAAAATCGCCGGTCTCGCAGACCGGACCCACCACATCGGCCAGCACATCGGGCCGCTCGGTTTTCCGCAGCGGCAAAATGTTGTGATACGAGCGGTAGAGCGACGGTCGGATCAAATCGTTCATGGCCGCGTCCACCACCACGAATTCCTTGTCCATGTTGCGCTTTCGGTACAACACGCGCGCCAGCAGCACGCCCGCCGGCCCCACGATCGAACGGCCCGGTTCGAGCATCACCTTCAGCCCCATTCCTTCGAGCCGCTTGCGTATGCACTCGACGAACGTCCGAATCGCCGGCGGCCGGTCCTCCGGCTGGTAAGACACCCCCAACCCGCCCCCCAGATCCGCGTGCTCGATGCCATGCCCCGCCGCGCGCAGCCGCTCCACCAGCGCCAGCACTTTTTCCAACGCCCCAAAAATCGGGTTGACATCCAGCAACTGCGATCCGATGTGGCAGCTCACCCCGCGCGCGTCAAGATTAGGCAGCTCCCGCGCCCGGTCGTAAATCCCCTCCGCCTCGCGAATGTCGATACCGAATTTGTGCTCGCGCAGCCC
>JASHOO010000723.1 GCA_030041035.1 Bryobacteraceae bacterium
AGGGTTCATGAGATTCAGTAAGCCATGTAACAAGTGCTGCTTCGAGGCTGTAGTACCAGTACTGGGCCGGGCTGGTGCCGCGGTAGGTGTACGCTATACTGCAATCGCCACTCGAAATGGGGTGCCGGAAACAGGCCAGGAGAGGCGGCTCTCTGGGAGTGAAAGGGCGGTAGCCTGCGCCGGCCTATTTGCAATAACTTACGAGGACAAGCGATGACTTCAGCAATTCACCGTCTACAGACCCCGGTGCGCTCGCGCGGGAAATCCATACAAGAGCAAGTCGAGCGCGCCATCGACCGCTTCTTCAGTGCGCTGCCCGAGCCCGCGCAACTCTCCGCCGATCAACGGCGTGGAATCATAACGCGATATTCGGCGGTTCTGGAAGGGAATTTCATTTACTGGATGACAGGGGCCTATCTTGCGGTCAAGTCGAACGAAGCCCGCGCCATCATCCTGGAAAACCTGCACGAAGAAGTGCGGGATTGTCATCCGGGAATGCTGCGGAAGTTCGCCATGGCGGCCCATGCGGTTCCCACAGACCGGGACGCCTCCCTCGTTTACCAGGATTTGCAGAACGTCCGCCAGTTCATCGGGAGGCTGTCCGGAGTCCCAATTGTGGTCATGATGGCCTTCTTTGAAGGATTCATTCAGAAGTTTATGGCCTTTTTGGCGGAACTGGCTGCTGGGCAGGGGTCAGCGGAGCGGGAATACACCGACGTACACGGCGTGTGCGACGTGGCTCACACAGCGGGGCTGTTCCGCGCTCTCGATGCCGAGATGGCACTCAATCCGCCGGACGCGGCGGCCAACCTGTTTGAGGGAGTTGACCTGCTGAGCGCTTTGCTCCAAACCATCGTGCAAGGCGAGGCGCAGGGGCCAATTCGTGTGCAGGCGGCCGGCCGACCGAGCGCTAGCTGTAGTTGCTGAACGCTCACTTCCCATCAGTGGAACGTGAAGCGACGGTGGCTACCGAACCGTTCCCGGAAACAACAGCACCTGAGAGGAATTCTCACGCCGCTTGGAATGGTGGATTGGACTCTGGGAGACCGCACTCATTAACAAAGATGTCTATTCGGTCGGAAGTCATCACACAAATCAACCGGGTGGCCAGCGAACAAGACAAACGGCTGGCGCCGCTCTCCGATAGTCTGGCTCTACTGGATTCCGGGCTGGACTCGCTGTGCCTGGCTATCGTCGTGGCGCGGCTGGAGGACGAACTGGGAATCGATCCGTTCAGCACCGCGGAGGAAGCCGGCCCTCCAGTGACCCTGGGTGAGTTCATCCGGCTTTACGAAGATGCCGCCAAGTGACCGCGCGTCGCTGTGGAACGCCCTGAGCGCCGCCAATAATCTGTCCGGAAGGTTTTTTGCCGGCGCGCACGGGACTGTTCGTCTGAGCGGCATCTTTAAGGGATCGTGCCTGGGGGGACGGACGGAGGAGCTTTCCGGCAGATCGGTCCTGATCGTAACGACGGATCCGCTGGCGGCGGCGATGGCGGCCATTGAGCTGGATGGGATCGCGCGACGGCTGGTGCTGTATCCCGCCGAACTGGCCCTGGAGCATGTGCCGTATGTGATGGCGTCGGTACCCACAGACGCGATCGTCTCCGACCGGAGCGCGCTGGGGGTAGAGCATCCGGCGGTTGGGCCCTATGTCCGGTGCGGCGCCAGTTTTGTGCCGGGCAGTTTCGTTAGGCGCGCACAGCAGCCGACAGAGTGGATTCTACTGACGAGCGGCACCACGGGCCGGCCAAAAATGGTGGTGCACACCCTGGCCAGCCTGACGGGAGCCATTACCGCCGACAACACGCCGGCGAGCCGCGTGGTTTGGAGCACGTTCTACGATATCCGGCGCTACGGCGGCCTGCAGATATTTCTCCGGGCGATTCTCACGCGGGCGTCACTCGTATTGACGAACACCACCGAGCCCACGGCGCAGTTTCTGATGCGGGCGGGCGCCTACGGAGTAACGCACATTTCGGGAACGCCGTCGCACTGGCGGCGGGCGCTGATGAGTCCATACGCGCGAAAGATTCAGCCGCAGTACGTCCGCCTTTCCGGCGAAATTGCGGACCAGGGGATTCTGGATCATCTCCGCGCGCTCTACCCGGGAGCGAAGGTTGCCCACGCTTTCGCCTCGACCGAAGCCGGGGTGGCGTTGGATGTCGGAGACGGCCTGGCGGGATTTCCAGCGACCTTGATCGACAAGCGGAGCGGTGATGTGGAGATGAAAGTGGAGGGCGGCTCGCTGCGCATCCGCTCGCCACGAACTGCGGCCCGCTATATCGGTCCTAACGCGCCTGAGATTGCCGATGCGGACGGCTTCGTGGATACCGGAGACATGCTGGAGTTGCGCGGCGGCCGTTATTATTTCGTGGGGCGGCGGGACGGAGTGATCAACGTGGGCGGGCAGAAGGTCCATCCCGAGGAAGTGGAAGGCGTGATCAACCGGCATCCGCATGTGCGGATGTCGCTGGTGCGACCGCGAAGGAATCCGCTGACGGGCGCGCTGGTGGTGGCCGATGTGGTGCTCGAGAACGGTGCGGACGCGGCCAACGGGAGAGCCGCCAAACTCGAGGATGAGATCCTGCAACTGTGCCGTGGCGTACTGCCGCGCTATAAAGTGCCGGCGTCGATCCACTTTGTGAACGAGCTGGCTGTAGCCGCTACCGGCAAGATCGTGCGCCGGGATGCGTAATGTCCTCGTTACCGGCGGAAGCCGGGGGCTGGGCCTGGGAATCGCCCGCAAACTCGCGGGCGCGGAATATCGTGTCATTGCCCTCGCACGCAAGGAAAGCGAGCCCCTGGCCGCGGCCCTGCGGGAGGCGGAGACGGCGCATCCGGGTTCGCTTCATTTTTTCGCCTGCGATCTGGGACAGATCGAAGAGCTAGGGGGAATCGTCAAGACGCTGCGCAAGAAGTTCGGACCGATTTACGGCCTGGTGAATAACGCGGGCATGAGCTTTGATGGCACATTGCCGCTGATGCCCACGGCGCAGATTGAGCAACTGGTGCGCGTGAACACGATTTCGCCGATGGTGCTGACCAAATATGTAGTGCGCCACATGATGGCCGATGGCGGCGGGCGAATCGTGAATATCGCTTCCATTACCGGATTCACCGGCTACAGCGGTCTTTCGGTCTATTCGGCGACCAAAGCGGCTCTGATCGGCTTTACACGGTCGCTGGCGCGCGAAGCCGGGCGAATGGGAGTGAATGTGAACGCAGTGGCACCGGGATTTGTAGACACCGAGATGACGCAGAGTCTCGGCGAAGAAGGACGGGAGCGGATTGTGCGGCGCAGTGCGCTGCGGCGGATGGCGGAAGTTGAGGACGTAGCCAACGCGGTGGAATTTCTTTTGAGCTGCAAATCGAAAAACATCACCGGCACCGTGCTGACGGTGGATGCGGGCAGCACGGCATGACGGGAACGCTAGCCGAAAAATCCGCAAATCGAAACGCCTCCGCGGCCCAGGTATGGGCGCGCGCGCTCGAGCTGACGGCCCCGATTGCCCGCCGGCCGCAACGAATTCTTTCCACGGTGATTGAGGAACGCGCGGCGGAACGCGGCGATGCTCCGGCGCTCGTCTCCGAGCGGGAGTGTCTCAGCTACGAGGGCCTGGTGGGGCGGGCGAACCAATACGCGCGCTGGGCAGTAGCGCAGGGGATCGGCCCAGGCGAGTGTGTGGGACTGCTGATGCCGAACCGCCCGGAGTACATGGCCATCTGGCTGGGCATCACGCGGGTGGGTGCGGTAGTAGCGCTGCTCAATACGAATCTTACGGGCGTGTCACTAGCGCATTGCATCAATCTCGTGGCGCCCCTACATCTGATCGTGGACGCGGAACTGGTGGATTCGCTGGCCACGGCGCTGCCGCAACTCGGCACGCGGGCGACGGTATGGGTAGGCGGCGGAAATCATGCGGAGTTCCGGGGGCTGGACAGGGAAATCGAGCAGCACGCCCGGGAGAGGTTCAGCGCGGCCGAGCGCCGTGCGGTAACCATTGAAGATCGGGCGTTGTACATTTACACGTCGGGCACGACCGGGTTGCCGAAAGCCGCTGCGATCAGCCACGGCCGCATTATGCAATGGAGCCACTGGTTCGCCGGCACGATGGGGACGCAGCCCACAGACCGCCTGTACAACTGTTTGCCGATGTACCACAGCGTGGGCGGCGTGCAGGCGCCGGGTGCGTTGCTCGCGAGCGGTGGTGCGGTGGTGCTGCACGAAAAATTTTCGGCATGCCGGTTCTGGGCGGACATCGTGCGGTGGGACTGCACGATGTTCCAGTACATCGGCGAGCTTTGCCGCTACCTGCTGCACAGCGAATTTTCGCCGCAGGAGACCGGGCACCGGATTCGCCTGGCATGCGGCAACGGGCTGCGGCCTGATGTGTGGAAAGGCTTCCAGAGCCGGTTCCGCATTCCGCAGATTCTTGAATTCTATGCGGCGACCGAGGGCAACGTCTCGCTGTTTAACGTGGAGGGTGAGCCGGGCGCCGTCGGCCGCATCCCGTCATATCTCGCGCACCGGTTCCCGGCGGCTCTAGTGAAGTTCGATATTGAGAAAGGCGAGCCTGCACGCAGCGAGCAGGGGTTCTGCATCCGCTGCGGCGCAAACGAAACGGGTGAAGCCATCGGCCAGATCCTAGATGACTCGTCGAACATCGGCGCGCGGTTTGAGGGCTACACCAATCCGGCGGCGTCAGAAAAGAAGATTCTGCGCGATGTTTTCAAGACGGGTGATGCCTGGTATCGCACGGGCGATCTGATGCGGCGCGACGGGCGGGGATTTTTCTATTTCGTCGATCGTATCGGGGATACGTTCCGGTGGAAGGGCGAGAACGTGGCCACTTCGGAAGTGGCGGAGGTGATCTGCGCTTTTCCAGGAGTCAAAGAGGCGAATGTTTACGGCGTCGTGATTCCCGGCACGGACGGCCGTGCGGGCATGGCGGCGCTGGTGACCGGGCGAGAATTTGATCTGGCAGACTTCCGCGCGTACCTGATGAAGCGGCTTCCCCACTACGCGCAGCCACTATTTTTGCGCGTGGGGAAGCAGCTCGAAGTTACCGGAACATTCAAACACACGAAATCGGAGCTGGCTCGCCAGGGGTACGATCCCGCGGCGTCGGACGACGCTCTCTATTTCAACCACCCGGAGCGGCAGGCGTTTGTACGGCTGGACCCGGGGCTTTACGAGCGCATTCAGTCGAGCGAGGTGCGCGTCTAGTGCCCAACCTAAGCGGCGTCGCATCGGCGGGCATGATGGTAAACGAACTTCGCGATGCGTTTGCGGAAATTAAGTCCGAGATCGCCAGCGGACCAGTGGTACCGAATGTCACACCGGAAGAGATTCGAAGCTATCTGGCATCGCGCTATGACTTTAAGAAAGCCGCGAGTCTCGAGGAGGCGGTGGCGGAT
>JASHOO010000724.1 GCA_030041035.1 Bryobacteraceae bacterium
GATCCATAGCCGCGTCGGCATCCCGCCGCGGTCCACCGTTACTCCATCGTTCTGCGGCAGGCGCCAGTCAAACCCGTGCTCCACCGGTTGCGCAGAGAAATCCGCATTGGTGAGGGAAACCCCGGCTTCGGGCTCGAGCGGCCTGTAGCCGTGCAGCGTGCGCCAGCACAGCGCGTTCCACGCATGGATGGCGCGCTCGACGTCGCCTTCGGCAATCAGCCGGTCGCAATATTCGAACACCGCGCCGAGGTCGTCGTCGTTGCTGAGCGCCACCACACGCTCCGTCACCGGCTCGGCCGCCGGCGACAGATCTTCCCGCACCAGGAATTGCAAGTAGCGCGACACCACCGGTCCGGTGTCCGGAATCGCCCGCGCGAGAACCGTGTCGGGGTCGCGCGACAGTTTCCAACAGAGCCGGAACAGCGGCGCCGGATCATACGCCCGCACGTCGCCGATGGTCAACGCGCGCCGCGCCGCGTTCCAGAATTTCTCGCGCTGCTCGTGACGGAAATAGAAGTTGGCCAGCGTCCATTCAGTCGAATATGTGCGGTCCGCGCGCGCTGCGCGCAGCAGCAGGGCTTCCGCGCCCGTTGTATCGCCGGCGCTCTCCGTCCGCAGTCCCAGCTCTACCCAAACGCTCGCCAGACGCGGATCGGCTCCCACCGCCTTCCGCAACTCTTGCTCGGCCCCGTCTTCGCCGCTGCCTTCGAGAATGGCCGCCAAACGCGCGTGATACTCCGCGTTCCACGGCACCAGCTCGACCGCTTTTTTGACGGTATCTTCCGTGTCCCGGCGAAACAGGTAATCCGCCCAAGACAGCCGCGCCGGCCAATACACGCCCGCGCTCAGCCCCGCCAGCAAAGTGAGTTCTGTGAGACGCCGGATCCAATTGCGAGCAGACATCGAGAGCGGGCGCGCGCGGTTGACGCTGGAGCGCGCTGAAAGATACAGTAGAAATGTCTTCCCGTAATTCTCTGCGGTCCCCATCGTCTAGCCCGGCCTAGGACATCGCCCTTTCACGGCGGTAACGGGGGTTCGAATCCCCCTGGGGACGCCATTCAATTGAGCTCTGAGTTAAGGTTTGCTATCCCGCGCCCAACCGGAAATCGCAAGGACTACTAGAAGTACCGGTACAAATCTGCTGTTCGCGGACGAAAAAATACTTACCGCTACACCTATCGGCACAGACGATTGGTTGGTCACAGCCCTAAGCGGCACGCAGGATGGGTTGCCGATCTCGCTCGTGGCGCCAGGCGTCTATGGCGCTAATGACAACGAGATCTATCAGCCACCGGACTTTCCCTACGTCGTGGATCGAGCGGGTTTGGACTTCACAGACTCGACCAATATCTATAACGTCTTTGACAACAATGTCTCTGTGGTACCACCGGTGTATCACGAATGCAGCTCGGCTGTCGAAAGCAACTGCCTCTCGGCCCAGGCCGACGACGCCTCGACGATCACTCTAAGCATCACTCCCCCCAGCACCGTACCCGAGCCGGCATCTGTTGGTCCCGTCGGACTCGTATTGGTTCTCGCGGTCGCAGTGCTTCTGCGCCGCAAGTCAGCGGTGTCCTAGGTAGTCGCTTTTACGATCAACAGTTAGCAGACAAGGACGAGTTCCCCCTCAAAGTGGCTGGGACATCCCAGCCACTGCCCTGCCCCGCGCTTTCGAGGCCCGTCTGCCCTGCGGAATTTCACGCGTACGATGCAGGCGTTGTTCCGCGTGCCGAAGGCTGAGTGGCCGACCCACCTAAGAATCCACCGCCACGCAAGAAGACGCGGAAGTCGTCAAGCGTTTTTTCTCCCGCGTGTTGCTATTTTGATCCTCTTTTCCCGCCTTTCCTAACAGAAGCCCATGAGGCTGATTTGAAAGGAGAAAAACGATGGCCGAAGAGAAGAAGCAGGAAGAGAAGCAGGAAGAGAAGCACGAAGACTTGAAGAACGAGGAATTGGACAAAGTGGTGGGCGGTTTCAACCCAGTCGACGGGAAGACTGGCCAACAACCCAGTTAACGGCAACATTTAAGCGAATCCCGGAACCGTCGCATTTCGTCATGAGGTAGTAGGGCGGTCTGCTACCTCATCGCCAAACTGTAGGACCACCAACGGATTGCACCAGGCTGTTGCACCGTTGCACGCCCACGGCGACGGACACTGAAACGGTAGGACATCAGGTAACCTTCTTCGTCTGGCCAAGCAGTGGCTGGTACGATATTCGATACGGACAGCCAAACATGGTCCGTTTCCACTGAGCCGATCCGGCGATCGCTTTTACGATCAATGGTTAGCAAACAAGGATTCCCCTCAAAGTGGCTGGGACATCGCAGCCACTGCCCTGCCCCGGGCTTTCGAGTTAGCCGCTTCGAACGCCAGCCGCCATCGCGCCGGCAATTTGGTCAGGATCGCCGTGAACACACGGTAGCGCCACCCCGGAATGACGAACAATTTGCCGCGCCGCAGACCTTCGAGCGATGCCTCGACAACCTCGTCAGCCGTCATCCAGAAGCCGGCCGGCGCGAGGGCAGTCCGCTTCAGCCCCGCGACATCGTGAAATTCCGAGTACGTGAACCCGGGGCACAGTGCCTGCACCGCGACGTTCGATCCCAGGCCGCGCAACTCCAGGTAAAGCGCCTCCGTAAACACCGCCATCCAGCTCTTGGTGGCGCAATAACTGGCGCTCCGCGCGCTTCGGACGAACGCCGCTACCGACGCCACATTCACCACCGCGCCCCGGTCCCGCCGCACCATGTTGCGTAGCGCGGCATGCGTCAATCGCAACGTCGCCGTCACATGCAATTGATGCATCTTCTCCTGGCTCGCGAAATCCCCTTCCCAGAATCGTCCCGGCGTGCCGAACCCCGCATTATTCACCAGTAACGCCAGCCGTTCATCCGCTGCCAGGCGGTCCGCAACCAGGGTAAGATCGCGCTCCTCGGTGAGATCGGCTTTCAGGCACTCGGCGCGCGTGCCGTGCCGGCGCAACAACTCAGCGGCGAGTTGCTCCAGCCGGTCGAGCCGCCGCGCAATCAGAAGCAGGTCGTGATCCGGCGCCAGCCTCCGGGCGAACGCCGCGCCGATTCCACTCGACGCGCCGGTGATCGCAGCCCACGGCCGCTCCGCGCCCGTTCCGGAACGCGTTGGCACCTACTTTTTCAACGTCGGGAGCGTGGTCACGTTGCCCGTCGGGCTGACGAACAGGCCCAGCGCGCTGAAGCCCGCCGGCCCGTCGATCTCCACGCTGCCGCGGATATTCTGCGTCGCCGGATAACCCTTGGTCAGCACGTTCTGCGTGTGCCCGTACGCCGGCAGCGCAATCGCATCGGTCGCGATGGTCGTGCCCGTGTCATCCCGTATGGTCAGCGCCAGGTTGGCCGCGCTCGACGTATCATTCGCCAGCGCCATTCCCGTCACCCGGCCATTGGTATTGTCAAAACCCAGGAAATAGGCCGTCGCATTGCGCGTCTCCATGGGGACCACGCCCTCCTGCCCCGTCGCATCCAGGTGGAATATAGCCGAGCCTCCCACGTCGCCCGTAGAGGTCAACAGCGCCGATCCCGATACCGATGGCTGCGCGTCCTGGCCTTGCGTCTGCATGATCAGCATCTGCCCCGGCGCGAGCTGCGGCTGGATCGACGCGCTGTTGGATACTGTGCCCGTCTGCGGATAGGACAGCGGAACCGCCAGCGGCGTCCCGTTGTTGTTATAGAAACTCAGCGTGGGCGTGGTCTGCGCGGTGCCCGTATTGACCAACGTGATGGTCGTCTGCCACCCGTCGTTATACGTGATGTGCGCCAGTGACCCGTTGCCCGGCTGGACATCCGCCAGCACCGGTACCGTAGTCAGCGCCGGTCCGTTGACGCGCAGTCCCAGCACGCTGATCTGCCCGCCCGATTCCGAGGTGAATATGACGCTGCCGCGAACTCCGGCGGTCGCGGTGTACGTCCCCGCCAGCAGGAACGACGTATGCCCCAACGGATCCATCTGAATCGTCTCATCGTCGATCTCCAAGCCTGCATCATTGAGAATCTTGGCGTCGACCGTCGCCGGCTGTATGGAGAGGTTCGC
>JASHOO010000725.1 GCA_030041035.1 Bryobacteraceae bacterium
ATAGCGGGGATCAGCAGCATCGTCACCCAGGCGCCTTCGACGAACTTGGCCATGAGCACGACGACCACGGTGACAGATGTGGCAATGGCGCCAAGCCCGTTGAGCAGCATGCTGTGGATTGCACCCGGACCTCGCACGCGCCGCCAATGCGCCACCATTCCGAACTGCGACAGCGTAAACGCGAGAAACGCGCCCACGGCAAACAGCGGAATCAGGCGGTCGGTGACGCCGCCGAACTGAATCAGTAACAGGCCGGCCAGCGCCGCGACCACGTAGATCCCCTGCGAGTAGACCAGGCGCCGGCCGCGGATCGTGAACGAGCGCGGCAGATAATCATCCATGGCGATGGCGCGGCAGAGGCGTGGAAAATCGGCGAAGGCCGTGTTCGCCGATAAAGCCAGCACCAGCAGAATGGAGCCGATGGCTACGTAGTAGAAGACGCCCCTGCCTGCTACCGCGGCAATTAGCATGGAGAGCACGCTGTCATAACCGGGCGCCCCCGGATCGGTGGCAGCGATTCCATAGGCGCGCACCAGCCACGCAATACCGGCGAGCAGCAGCATCAGCAGCACAATGATCACCGTGAGCGTGCGCTGGGCGGAGCGCACCGCGGGCTCGCGAAACGCTTTCACGCCGTTGCTGACGGCTTCGACGCCGGTCATGGCAGTGCAACCGCTCGAAAACGCCTTGAGCATCAGCCAGACGCCGACCGATGCCGTGGCCGCCGCTACTTTCGGCGGTGCTACCACGGGCACGGGATGCCCTCCGCTGAACAGGAGCTTGGCAAAGCCGATGGCTAGCGCGATCACAAGCGACCCCACGAATAAATAGGTCGGAACCATGAACACTATGCCGGCTTCACGCACGCCGCGCAGATTGATGAGAGTGATGATCGCCAGAATCGCGAGACACATGGCGAGGGTGTGGGATTGTAAACTCGGCACCGCGGAGACCAGCGCGCCCACGCCCGCCGAGATCCCGACAGCCA
Source organism: Bryobacteraceae bacterium (assembly GCA_030041035.1). Lineage (GTDB taxonomy): Bacteria > Acidobacteriota > Terriglobia > Bryobacterales > Bryobacteraceae > QHXW01. The sequence goes on from JASHOO010000725.1 coordinate 989, forward strand.
CCACCAGGATGTAATCGATCATCAGCGCGGCCGCCGCCAAAAGGCCGGGAAACGCTCCCAGGTTCTCGCACGCGACGGTGTAGGAACCACCGCCGGAAGGATACGCTTGAATCGTCTGCAGGTAGGAAAAGTAAACAATGGCCAGCAGGATGATGATGCTGACGCTGATGGGCCAGATATAGGCGATGCCCGCGGCTCCTAGCGGAATCAGCAACGTGAGCGCGGCCTCCGGCCCATACGCGGCGGAGCTGAGCGCGTCCAGTCCAAAGATGGGGATGCCGGCAATCGCGCCGATGCGCTCGGCGCGTTCATCGCTGGTGGCCAGCGGCTTTCCGAACAGGACATCGAAGAGAGACATGGAGATTATTGTCGTTCAGGGGCATGACACGGCGCTCAGGTGACATCAGAGTCTTGACAGACGTTCGTTTCGGGCGCATACTTCCATAGACATCTAGGAATCATGAACAAATCCAACGCGGACGTTTTGCAGGGCACACTAGACCTGCTGATTCTCAAGACACTGGCGCGCGGGCCAATGCACGGTTACGGCATCGTGGTCCATGTGCAGCAGGTCTCCGAAGAGGTGCTTCGGGTCGAGGAGGGGTCGCTCTATCCCGCGCTGCATCGCATCGAGCAGGCCGGCTGGATCAAGTCCGAATGGGGTACCTCCGATAATAACCGCCGCGCGAAATATTACAGCCTCACCGCCACCGGGCGTAAGCAGCTGGAAAAGGAAGAAGAGAACTGGGCCCGGTTAACGCGGGCCGTGGCTAAAGTGCTGCGGTACGCCTGAGGAAGGCCATGTCGTGGTGGAATCGCCTGCTCGGCACGCTTCGCAAAAACAAGCTGGAGGACCAGCTCGATGATGAACTGCAATTTCACATCGAGATGCGGACCGAGGAGTTCGTCGCGGAAGGCTTGAGCCGCTTGGAGGCCCAACGCCGCGCGCAGCGCATGTTCGGAAACCGAACACTTCTGAAAGAGAGAACCCGCGAAATGGATACCATCGGCTGGATCGAGAGTCTGGGGCAAGACCTGCGCTATGCCGGGCGCATGCTCCGCAAGAGCCCGATGTTCACGAGTGTTGCCGTGCTTTCTCTGGCCCTCGGCATAGGCGCCAACACGGCGATCTTTTCTGCCGTTTACGCAACTTTGATCAGGCCGCTGCCATTCAAGAACGCGGACCGGCTGGTGTTTATCCGCAAGAAAAACCCGCCGCGCGGATGGATCAAGAACCCCGTTTCACCCGCGGAGATTCTCGCCTGGCGCGATCAGAGCGGCGTGTTCGAGGATCTTGCGGCTTTCACGTCAAGTTCGTGCGTCCTGACCGTCACGGGCGAAGCCGAGGAGTATCCGTGCGAAATCGTTTCCAGCAATCTGTTCCCGCTGCTCGGCGTCGCGCCCCTGCGTGGACGGAGCTTTTTGCCGGAGGAGGACAAAGAGGAGGGTGCACGCACCGCCATCCTGAGCTACGGTTTGTGGCAGCGCCGGTTTGGAGCCCAGGAAAGCGTACTCGGACGCGCCATTACCGTCAACGGCGCCAGGTACACGGTGGTGGGCATCATGCCCGCTCGTTTTCGGCATCTGTACGCCGCCACCTACGATGACATTCCGGAAATGTGGATTTCCGGCATTGCACTGTCACCGTTGCACACCTGGAATGATTACTTTGGCGTTGGCCGCTTCAAGCCCGGCATCAGCGTGCAACAGGCCGAGGCGGCGATGGCGCCGGTTTCAATTCGCCTGGAACAGGTGGACCCTGGTCTCAAAGGCTGGCGTGCGGAGATGATAAGTCTGCGCAATCTTCTTTCCGAAATTACGCGTCCG
>JASHOO010000726.1 GCA_030041035.1 Bryobacteraceae bacterium
TTATCTCAGCCTGGTCTTTGAACAGAACCAAAGGATGATTCGTGAAAAAAGGCCGGACGCCAACCTTGAAAAGGCAGTCAGCAAGGCACGATGCGCCCGCCTGAGTGCTGCGCGTCGGCTGGTGGCGCATCGCCAAGCGCACCGTGCTGTGCACGGATTGCTGAGGTTCTTCCTGGCATCACGCTTGATCGGGACTCCCGTTGGCCAAGGCGAAAGAGGCGAAGTAGCCTCGTGCCCAACCCGTTATGATTTCGGGCTTCTAACCGACCGGTCGAGTTTCAACCACTCAGTCAGCGTATCCACCGTGCGCTGGTACTTTTGCAGCGCAATTTCCTGCATGATCGTCGCGACTTTGAGGTTTTGAACCGTATCATTTCCCGGGTCGCGATTCTGGCAGCGTTGCGCAGCGGTTAAATAGGCTTTGCTGTACTCCGCGCACTGATGTTGCCAGCGTGCAATCTCGGAGAAGAGTTGTTCTCGAGGTTTGTCTTGATTGATAGACATAAACTATCGCGCCATTGGGTACCTTTTGATTTTATTGCCTGCAGGGTTATGACCGGGCGAATTTCTAACTTCTTTCTGGTTAAATATCATACGACCTGGGGACGGCTGTGTGTCAAATCGCTCCAGTAGTTTCCCTAGTCTTGTGCTAGTCTGGGGCTGTCGCTAACCGCTTCAATGGTAGGGGGGCTGAGTAAGCGGGCACTCGCTCAGCCCTTCGTTTATTTCACCTTGGGAGTTTGCGCCAGGGAGTGGAGTCTGTTGTGGCGTTGCCAGCCGTCGGATACTGGTTAGGGCGAAACTGGTGTCATTCAGTGGCACTCGGGTTGGGGCTGCTGGATTATTCTTCCCGTTGCAACGTCCCACAGTACTCACTGGAATCGGGGTAGACGGCCGCGAACTCCCTCACCCTTTTCTAGGAGAATCTGTACCGGCGTCAATTTTTTTCATAGGTCGGCGTCAGATTTCATAAACAGAGCGAGAGGCTCCGCTCGTAGTGAACCAAGCTGGGTCGCCTCTGTATTGGCCCACAATAAACCATAAGGAGATTTTTCATGTTTGCTCGAAGTGTTACAGTCCGTCTAAAACCAAATGCCAGGGGGGAATTTAACAGTACATTTCAGAATGAAATCCTGCCAATTTTGCAACAGCAGAAGGGCTTCCGCGACGCTCTGACTTTGGTGTCTGCAAACGGTTCTCAAGCCATCGGTATTAGTCTCTGGGAACAAAAGCAGGATTCGGAGAACTACTCTCGCACGGCATTCAGCGAAGTCCAGAAGCACATGACGAAGGTCATTGAAGGGACACCACAGGTAGAAAACTACGAAGTCGGCTACTCCACGCTGCATCGCACCGCATCGCGAGGGGCATAGCCCTCTCACGGTCGTATTTTTATCCCGCCTGAGGAAGTAAGCTTCATGCCTGCTTCCTCAGAAGCGGGAGACCTTCCCGCTTTCTTCAGAAGTTTCTTCTCTTCCCGGTTTTGCGCGTCGCTACGCTGCCAAACTCAGCCTACGGCGAAGTTTCTTGGCCGCACCTTCAGCCACTTCTTTACCCAGAATGTAGAAATCTCCGGTCTTTCCGGCGAGTTGGTCACCCGCATTTCGGATATAGTGGTGTGCCTTGCGGCCAATGAGCCGCCGGGTTCTTCTCCCCGAGCGAGGAGCAAACAACAGCGCGACGCCCGCGCCAATTGCCCCCGCCACAAACCAATTGCTGAGTTGAATAGCCTTGGAGCGCATTGCTTGTCTATCCTTCCTGGTTCTGTTTTCGCCCATCTTCTGGGCTCACGAAGGCCCGAGCGTGCGCGGAGCTTGCATGCTGAAGCGATCGACGAAGATCAAGTAGCAATAAGCGTTCCACCGTAAGGGACCAAACACATCTAAAACCAGAACAACGTCGCCGTTCGCTCTTTCGCTGGCTGGAAATTGATTCAACTGCTAAACAAACGGATCATCTTCTGGAGCGACAGATCCACATGTGTAGCCATGGCCTTGCGTGCCTCCGCCGGCTTGCCTTGTTCGATGGCGCGAACGATTTCCCGGTGCCCGACCCAGCCCGGGACCGTCTGTGTGCAAAGCGTATCCAGACGACGTACATAACCAAGTGCGAGCCTAAGTTGATCCATGACGCGTTGGTTCCCCGCTATTTCCGCCAACCTTAGGTGGAACGCTTCATTGGCGATCAGGATTCTCTGTAGGTTGGCGCGGGAATGGTTTTCTACAGCGACAATGTTCTTGAGCTCAGCGATGCGCTCGGGCGGGGCTGTTCGCGCTATCTTCTCGGCTGAGAAACACTCCAATACCTTACGGAATTCGTACAGTTCCACGATGTCGCGGACGGAAATCGGCTTTACCAGATAGCCTTTGCGCGGGATCAATGCCAACCACCTGTCCTGGGCGAGCCGGCTGCATGCCTCACGTACAGGCGTGCGGCTGGTTTTGCATTTGTGCGCCAAGGCAACATCCGACACGAACTCACCGGGCGGGAGTTGAGCATTGATCAGCCACTCGCGCAGCAGCCGGTAGACGCGCTCGACCTCGCCTTCGGCCGGATTGTTCAACTTGGAAATCGCGGTCGCCATTCTTTGACCAGGCACTTGCCTAGGCGTGTTGGAATACATGTAGTATACTGCCAGAATCCCGGAAGCCGATGTGTGGCATCGTTGGATTTTTCGCGAAAAGCCGTGAACCAGCCGAGCTCGGCCGAACCGTCCTCGGCATGCTGCGGGCCTTGGGGTGCCGGGGCCCTGATTCGGCTGGCGTGGCGTTGTTCGGCGCCCCCCATGATGGCTCCTTCGCGCTGCGGGTGAAATTGGGCGAGGGCGCAGACTTGGAAGGCAAAGCCCGGAAGCTCGCCCGATTCCTGGAAGCGGAACAACGATGCAGCCACTTCTCCAGCACTGCTGCGTACGCCCGCTTTCTAGCCGCCGGCGACAGGGATCTGGATCGGCTCGCTTCTGCTATCGAATCGCTGGATCGGGATTTTGAAGTCGTCAGCATCGGTCACCGCCTGGAAATCATCAAGCAAACCGGGTCGCCGGAAAATCTGGAGAAGACCTACTGCGTTTCAGAAATCCGGGGTACGCACGGCCTGGGCCACACACGGCTATCGACGGAGTCGCGTGTGGATTTGAGCCATTCACAGCCGTTCTGGAGCCATGGATTTCCGGACTTGGCCATCGTGCATAACGGACACATCACTAACTATCATCAGCTTCGCCGCAGGTACCAGCAGCGGGGTATTCGCTTTTATACGGAGAACGATTCGGAGGTGGTGGCCATTTATCTGGCCGAGCAGCTGCGAAAAGGCGCCGGCCTTCACCAGGCGCTGGAACGAATGTTGCACGATTTGGATGGTTCCTACAGTTGCCTGGCCGCTACCGAACACCAGCTCGGGTTCGTGAAAGATCCGTTCGCGCTCAAGCCCCTGGTGATGACCGAAACCGACGACTTCGTTGCGGTGGCTACCGAAGAGATCGCGATTCGTTCCGCGTTACCGGGCACGTACTCGGTTCGCGAGGCGCAAGTGAAAGAAGTGCGCGTATGGCCGAGATAACCTGCGGCAGCCGTTCCACACGAGAGATCAACGCGGATATCAGGAAAGCTCTGGCCGCGGGTGAGCGGGAGATCATCGTGCGCGAGCCGGGCGCCAGGCACAACCTGGGTGTTGGAATATTAGAACCGGTGCGGATTCGTTTCGCTGGCAGCGTCGGATATTATTGCGCCGGATTGATTGATGGGCCCAGCATTGAAATCACCGGGAGCGCAGGGTGGGGACTGGCGGAGTCGATGATGAGCGGTGAAGTCGTGGTACGCGGTAGCTCCGGGAACGGCGCGGCCGCAGCCATCCGAGGTGGAACCGTGGTGATCCATGGCGACGCCGCCGCAAGGCTGGGTGTCTCGATCAAAGGCGGGACCGTACTGGTGGCGGGAAGTTGCGGCTACATGGCCGGATTCATGGGCCAAAAAGGAAGGCTGGTCGTCTGCGGTGATGCCGGCGATGCGTTTGCCGATTCGCTTTACGAGACGGCCTGTTTTGTTGGCGGACGGATCCAAGGCCTCGGTACCGATGCGGTGGTCGAGGCACCGACGCCGGAGGATATCGCTTGGCTTGATTCCACGCTGGCCGAATATTTCCCAGGTGCCCCGCGCGGTAAGCAGTTCCAGAAGGTGGTGGCGGGGCGCAAGCTCTGGAATTTCGACAAACGCGAGTGGAAAGTCTGGCAGGAGGCGCTGTGAGAGACGTCTTGCAGGCGTCCGCTACCTTCCAACCGGCCGTCATTGAAGACATTCAGGCCAAGGCGGACTCCGGTCTGTATCGCATTCGCGGCTGGGGCACGCTGCGTGAACGGCGCTGGGCGACGTTCGACGACCTGACATTTCTTCCCTGTTCCCTGACGCGCATTCCGCTGGAGGGCTATCGCGAGAAGTGCTCGACCCGGACCGTGCTGGGCACGCGATTTGCCCGCAACCCGATTGAGCTCGATATCCCCGTGATGATTACCGGCATGAGCTGGGGTGCGCTTTCCTATAACGCAAAGGTCGCGCTGGCGCGTGGAGCACGCGCCGTAGGGTCGTCTAACACCACTGGAGACGGCGGCATGCTGATGGCCGAGCGTGAGAACAGCCGGACGCTCATCTACGAAGTATTGCCTTCGCGCTACGGAATCAACATTCATCACATGCGCATGGCAGACGCCATCGAGTTGACGATCGGGCAAGGTGCAAAACCTGGGACCGGCGGTTTGCTGCTCGGCTCGAAGGTTTCCGACATGATCGCCACACAACGCGATTTGCCGGTTGGCGTGGATCAGCGCAGCCCGGCGCGTCACCCTGATTTTCTCGGTCCGGATGACATGATCATCAAAGTCGAGGAATTGCGCGAGGCCACGGACGGGCGGGTCCCCATCTTGATCAAGATGGGCGCCAGCCGCGTATTTGACGATGTCAAGCTGGCCGCCAAGGCCGGTGCAGATATCATCGTGGTGGACGGCATGGAGGGTGGCACGGGCGCATCCCCTGCCATCTTGCAGGAGCATACCGGCATCCCGACGCTCGCGGCCGTTTGCGAAGCTCGCGCCGCCCTCGAAGACATTGGTCTTTATGGCGAAGTGCAACTGATCATCGCCGGCGGCATCCGCGATGGCGTGGATGCGGCGAAAGCCATCGCCCTCGGTGCTGATGCCGTGTACATCGGCACCGCGGCGCTCATCGCTCTGAATTGCAACCGGCCCTTGTACGTCGAAGATTACCAGAAGCTGGGTACGGAACCGCACCATTGTCACCACTGCCATACCGGGCGCTGTCCGGTGGGAATCACGACGCAGGACACTGAGTTGATGAAGCGCCTGGATATCGAGGAAGGTGCGGACCGCGTGGCCAATCTGATGCGCGCCATGACGCTCGAGATCCAGATGCTGGCGCGTGCCTGCGGGAAGTCCGACATTCATCATCTCGAGCCCGAGGATATGGCGGCGCTTTCGATGGAAGCGTCCGCCATCTGCGGTGTTCCCCTCGCCGGGACGAGAAAGGTGTTCGGGAGGTGATGCGGTGTCGTTTTTGATTCCATGCCCGCACTGCGGCAATCGTAGCGTTTATGAATTCCGTTTCGGCGGCGAAGTGAAGACACGGCCGCATCCGGACTCGCCGGCCGCGGAGTGGATGGAGTACACCTACACCAAAGCCAACGAAGCCGGCGTGCAAAAAGAATGGTGGTTCCACCGCTTGGGGTGCCGGCAGTGGCTGCAAGCACGGAGAAATACCACAACCAATGAAGTGATCGAGGCGTTTTTCCCCGAATAATGGCTGACAACTCCGATCGATTCACATTTCAATTCGACGGCCGGACGATTGAGGCGCGCTCGGGCGATACCGTGGCTTCCGCACTTTATCGCGCTGGACGCCGGATCTTCACCCGCAGCTTTAAATATCATCGGCCGCGCGGATTGCTCTGCCTGGCCGGCAAGTGCCCTAACTGCATGATGAACGTGGATGGCACGCCCAACGTGAGGGCATGCATCACGCCCGCTCGCGAGGGGATGACGGTAAGGCATCAGAATGCGTATCCGTCGCTCGAAAACGACTGGTTATCGCTCGTGCAGCGCTTCGACCGGCTCATGCCCGTGGGTTGGTATTACAAGACCATGACCCACCAATGGTCCTGGCACGCGGCCGAATCCTACATTCGCCAAGTGGCGGGGTTGGGTGTCGCGCCGCAGCCGGGTGGGGGCTCAAAGGATTACGAGCATGCCTGGATGCATGCCGAAGTGGCCGTCATTGGCGGCGGCCCGGCCGGTTTGCAAGCCGCGGTGGAAATGGCGCACGACGGCTCGCCGGTTGTGCTCATCGATGACCAGCCCGAATTGGGCGGTCATCTGCGATATCAGAAGCGAGCCGGCGCGGTCGCCAGTGCGCTCGTCGATCAGCTCCGCGCCACGCCGTCCGCCCAAATCATTTCACGCTCCTACTGTTTCGGCCTGTATGAGGGCAACTTGCTGGGAGTGGTGCAGGCGAACCCCCACGGCGGAGCCATCGAGCGCCTGATCCATTTGCGCGCCAAACGCGTGGTGATTGCCACGGGCGCTTACGAGGTTCCGTTCACATTCGAGAATAATGATCTGCCCGGCGTGATGCTTTCGACGGCGGTCCAAAGACTGATCCATCTCCACGGCATTAAACCGGGGGAGCGCGCCGTGGTGGTTGCAACAGGCGCGCCGCCCGATGAAGTTGCGGAGGATCTAAGTCAAGCCGGCGTCGAGCTGGTCTCAATTCTGGCACCCAGCGAAGTGATTGCGGCCACCGGTGCAACTCACGTGACGGGCCTGCGAACGAAAAGTGGCGAATTGAGCTGCGACCTGTTGGTCATGTGCGGTCAGCGGGTGCCGGATGCAGGACTGCTGCACCAGGCAGGCGGGAAGCTCGTGTGGAATCAGGATCGCGGCGCGTTTCTGCCGGCGGAGTTGCCGGCAAATGTGAGTGCTGTGGGAGAAGTAGCCGGTGCCTGGCTGGCGCGCGCCATGCCCCTTCCACCCGAGCGCGTGTCATTTCATAAACGCTCGTTTGTTTGTTTTTGCTCGGACGTCAGCACAGCCGATCTCCGCGACGCGATGAGCGAGGGCTTCGATCACATCGAGACCCTGAAGCGATATACAACCCTCACCATGGGTCCCTGCCAGGGCAGGATGTGCCAGTTGGCGGGAATCGCCATTTGCGCACACGAAACCGGCCGGACCATGACCGAAACCGGCGTCACCACCGCCCGGCCGCCCAATCCCTCCGTCTCGCTCGGGGCCCTGGCGGGGCCGCGGCACCATCCCTTCCGCCGCACACCTATGCACGATGCTCATGATCAATCGGGCGCAGCATGGATGGACATGGGCGATTGGAAACGGCCGCGCTATTACAAAACGGCATCGTGCCAGTCGGAGCAGGCGTGCGTTGAAGAAGAGTACCGTGCCGTGCGCGAGCGCGTAGGCATCATCGACGTAAGCACCCTGGGAAAGCTCGATGTGAAAGGCCGCGACGCCGGCAAGCTCCTCGATAAGGTCTATACAAATCGCTTTTCCGACCTGAAGCCGGGACGTGTGCGTTATTCGGTTTTGTGCGATGAGGCCGGGATCATGCTCGACGATGGCACGATTTCACGGCTCGCGGACGATCACTACTTCATCACCACGACTACGGGCAATCTGGATTTCGTGCAGCAGTGGTTGGAATGGTGGCTGGTAGGAACCGGTTGGGATGTGCACATCACCAACGTCACCGGGGGACGCGCGGCCGTGAATTTGGCGGGGCCGCAGGCGCGCGATGTTCTCCACGCGCTTACCGCCTGCGATCTTTCCAGCCGCGCATTTCCATACATGGCATGCCGCGAGGCCGATGTGGCCGAAGTGCCAGCGCTGTTGCTGCGCATCGGGTTTGTGGGTGAAACCGGATGGGAGATTCATTTTCCGGCGGAGTATGGAGAATTTCTCTGGCTGAAACTCCTGGAAGCCGGGAAGCCATTCGATATCCGGCCGTTCGGTGTCGAGGCGCAACGATTGCTTCGGCTGGAAAAGCGGCACGTGATCGTGGGTGTGGATACCGACGCCCTCTCGAACCCCTACGAAGCCGGCATGGCCTGGGTGGCTAAGCTCGAAAAACCCGATTTCATCGGGCGCAACGCCTTGTCTCGCCAAGCCGCCGCAGCAGCGGAACAGCGTCTGGTGGGTTTCATCATGAACGACGCGTCGCTACCCCAGGATGGTGCCGCGATTCTCGTGGGCGGTGCATTAGCCGGCCGTGTCACCAGCGCGCGCTACTCTCCAGGAAACGGAAAGGCCGTGGGGCTCGCCTGGGTATCGGCGAAATCCTCAGCCGCGGGCGCGGAGATTGAGATCCGCGTGAACGGCGGCACGGCTCGGGCGCGGATTGTAGAGGAAGCGTTTTACGACCCGGCCGGCGACCGGCTGAGGATGTAAGCATGCCTCCCACCCGGCATATACCGCTATTGCATGCGCACGAACGCGCAGGCGCCAGCCTCATGGAGCACCACGGTTGGAAGGTTCCGGCCTACTTCACATGGGCGCAAAAGGAAGCGGAGCAAATGGTGAGGAACGCCGGGCTTGGTGATCTAAGCTTCATGACCAAGCTCGATCTCAAAGGCTGGGGCCTCAAGACTCCGCCGGCAGCCGGCGCAAGCCGCTCATGGTCGCTTGGGCCGCAGCATTACCTGGTAACGTGTGAGCCGCCCCAGCGCGACGAGATCGCCGCTCGGTTGCGGTCGTTCCCTGCATCGCACGATCTATCTTTACCGCCGCCTCTCTACATCACCGACGTCACCTCGGTTTACGCGCAATTCCTTTTGGCCGGTCCGCGAAGCCGCGAGATTCTGGGCAAGCTTACTTCGCTGAACGTGTCGGCTCTCGAAAATCTGGGCTGCGGTCAGGTCAGCCTCGCCCACGTGCACAGCATCGTTTTGCGCGAAGACCTCCGTGAGTTGCCGGCCTTCCACGTTCTCGTCAGCCGCGAGTATGGGGAAAGCGTTTGGGACGCCATTCTCCACGCCGGGCACGAGTTCGGCCTCGTGCCCTTCGGTCAGAAAGCCCTCGAATTCCTGGGTGGCGCGGCATGATGCAGCTTTTTCGCAAACAGCGCATGTGGCGATCGCACCAACTGAAGGCCGCCTACGACGTGGTGATCATCGGCGCGGGTGTTCATGGGCTCGGCATCGCCTACTATCTTGCTTCACGGCACGGAATTCGTAATGTCGCTGTGCTCGACCGTGGTTACTTGGGCTGCGGCAATAGCGGACGCAATACGGCAATCATTCGTTCGAACTACCGCACGCCGGAGGGAATTCCGTTCTACGAGGAGTCGGTGCAGCTCTACCGGCAACTGTCGCGAGAGCTCGATTGGAACCTGCTGTTCAGCCAGTGCGGCCACTTGACGCTCGCACATACCGATTCCTCCGTCGCCGGCCTCCGCGTTCGCGCCGAGAATAACCAGGTGCTCGGTGTCGACAGCCGTGTCATCTATCGCGACGAGATCCGCCGCCTCGTTCCCGCCATGGATCTGAGCGACGGGCCCCGCTTTCCCGTAATGGCCGCCCTTTACCATCCGCCTGGCGGGATCATCCGGCATGACGCGGTGGTCTGGGGTTATGCGCGAGCCTGCGACCGTCTGGGCGTGGAGGTTCATCCGTACACGGAAGTGACCGGCGTGCGTGTGGCGCGCCGCAAAGCGGCAAGCGTGATCACTAGCCGGGGTGCCATCGCGGCCGGCACTGTCGTTAATGCCACGGCGGGCTGGGCGTCTATGGTTGCGAAATTGGCTGGTGTGACCCTCCCCATCGTGAGCCATCCCTTGCAGGCCTGTGTGACCGAGCCGCTCAAACCGTTTCTGGATAAGGTCATCGTTTCAGCCACGCTGCACGTTTACGTCAACCAGACCGACAAGGGCGAGCTCGTCATCGGCGCCGAGATCGACCCCTATCAGTCCTACAGTCTGAAGGGCACGCTGCCCACGCTCGAGCAGATGGCATCCTACACGCTCGAGTTGTTTCCGCAACTCTCCGGGCTGCGTGTGCTCCGGCAGTGGGCGGGCATTTGTGATATGACGCCCGATTATGCGCCCATTATCGGAGTCTCCCGGGAAGTGGAGAATTACTACCTCGATGTCGGTTGGGGAACCTACGGTTTCAAAGCAGCGCCGGCCGCGGCCAAGAATACGGCGGAGCTGATCGCAACCGGCAAAACGCCTAAGATCATCCAACCCTTCTCGCCGGCGCGATTTTACGGCGGGCAACTCGTGGGCGAGAAGGCCGCCGCGGCGGTTTCATCCTAAAAGAGGTCATCAGCATGCTCGATCAGGTCAAGTCGCTAATCAAAGATGCTGGCATTGAATACTTTTTCTGTTCGTTCGTCGAGTTGAGTGGAGCGCCCAAAGCCAAGCTCGTGCCTGCTTCGCATATCGATGATATGGCGCGCGAAGGCGCCGGTTTTGCCGGATTCGCCGCCGGAGACCTGAATCAGGGACCGCACGATCCTGACATTCTCAGCATTCCTGACTTCAAATCGCTGATGGTCTTGCCTTGGCGCAAGAATGTCGCCTGGGTACCTGGCAACCTCCACGTGAACGGCCAGCCATGGCCGTACTGTCCCCGCACCATCCTCACCCGGCAGTTGGAAAAGGCGCGGCAGCAGGGCTACCTGTTTCACGTCGGTGTGGAACCCGAATTCATGCTGCTGAAGAAAAACTCCCACGAGGAGTACGAGCCCTGGGACGCCCTCGATAACACCGCCAAACCCTGCTACGATCTGCGCGCGTTACATCGCAACCTCGATGTCATGACCACTCTCCTCCGTTGCATGCAGGAGCTTGGCTGGGACCCCTACGCCAATGATCACGAGGACGCCAACTGCCAGTTCGAGATCAACTGGACCTACTCCGACGCGTTGACCACCGCCGATCGCAAGACATTTTTCAAATGGATGGTGCGGACTGTAGCGGAGCAGCACGGGCTTTGGGCGACCTTCATGCCCAAGCCCTTCGCCCATCTCACCGGTAACGGCTCGCATTATCATATGAGCCTCGCCGACGCCGCGAGCGGCAAGAACCTGTTTTTGGATGAGCGCGACTCCCTCGGTCTTTCGCAAATGGCCCGCTGGTTTATGGGTGGACTGCTGCTCCATGCTCGCGCCCTCGCGGCTGTCATTGCTCCGCTGGTGAATAGCTACAAGCGCCTGATCCGGGGAGCGCCGCGCTCCGGTGCCACCTGGGCTCCGGTCTACGTGACGTATGGCCTCTCGAACCGCACCCAGATGATTCGTGTGCCGGGTCCGGGCCGCGTGGAAAATCGTGCTGTCGATGGGGCCGCTAATCCCTACCTGGCCAGCGCCGTGATGCTGGCCGCGGGACTCGACGGCATCCAGAACAAAATCGATCCCGGCCAGGCAAACAGCGAAAATCTGTACGAATTGCCGGAGCAGGAACTCGAACGCCGCAACATCACATTCCTTCCTACGACGCTTCGTGAAGCTTTGGATTGCTTCGAGCGCGACCCGGTTTTGCAGCAGGCCCTGGGAAAGGAATACTCAACCTATTACGCCGCCGTGAAACGCGAAGAGTGGCGTCAATACCACCAGAGCATCAGCCAGTGGGAACGGGATCACTACCTGCACACATTCTGATCAGGGCGCAGCAGAATTTTCGCACCCGGTGTTCGCAATGTGACATGCGACAATGGTCAAACGTAAGGTTTCGCACCCTGGTTCATCCCGTGCACTGCTGAGAACGTGGCAATATGAATCGCTAGTGTTTCACCAGCGTCCAGGAGGATTCGAATGCTCAAGATCTCGTTCACTCGCGTGCTTTTAGTTGCGGCCGTGATGTTTGCCCTAACAGGCACATCTTCCGCAGCCATTATTTTTTCAATCAACATCGCTCCGCCGCCGTTGCCCGTCTATGAGCAACCTCTCTGTCCAGGCGACGGCTATATGTGGACGCCGGGCTACTGGGCGTACGGCGACGGCGGGTTTTTCTGGGTACCCGGAACGTGGGTGTTGATCCCTGAACCGGGCTTGCTGTGGACCCCGGGTTACTGGGGGTGGGCTAACGGCGTTTTCGTCTTCAATGAAGGCTACTGGGGACCTCAGATCGGTTTCTATGGGGGCATCAATTACGGCTTCGGCTACGTGGGCGTAGGTTACGAGGGCGGCTACTGGAGGAACGGAGCGTTCTTCTACAATCGATCCGTCAACCACATCGGCCACGTCACTAACATTTACAACAAAACCGTCGTCAACGTGACGGTCAACAACTATGTGAGCTATAACGGAGGCGCGGGCGGACTGACTGCACGACCGAACGCCGAAGAGGAAGCGGCCATGCGCGACCGGCACGTTGCGCCCATCGCGGCGCAGATTCAGCACCGTGAGGCTGCCAGCACCAACCGCGAGCTATACGAATCGGTGAATCATGGAAAGCCGGCGATTGCCGCTACGGCAAGGCCCGGCGAGTTCAGCGGAGGCGGCGTGGTGAAAGCCAAAGCCGCAGCCCGATCCTATACGCCTCCGACGGCGCGTGGGGGCGCTGCGCCTGCGCGCGAAGCCGCTGCGCCTGCGCACGAAGCCACGGCTCCTCGCACCAGCACCTATACTCATCCCAACGACCTTCCGGCCATCAATCGTCCCACTTACAGCGGAGGGAATTCGAAGCAGGACAAGCAATACCAGCAGCAACAGGATAAGCTTTACGCCAAGCAGCAACAAGAGCGCCAGCAGCTCCAGCAAAAGCAGGAACAGGAGCACCAGAAGCTGGGGCAGAACGCCAATCCCAAAAAGGTGCAGCAGCTCGAACAGCGGCACCAGCAGCAGACGCAACAGATGCAACAACGGCACGCGACCGAGCAAAAGAGTCTGGAGTCCCGGGCGCCGCAAGCCAAAGCAAAGAAGTAAGGACTCAGGCCAGCGCGGCGCGCGCTCGCTGGTAGGCGGCTTCGAGATCGCGGCGATCCAGGGCAACCAGCCCGCTTGCCCCGTCGCGGATGGCATCCGCCTGCTCGGCGAGAGCGCGGCGAGCAGCCTCCGGTATCCGCGGGGCCAGACGGCCAATCACATTGAGCTGGCGAATCAGCACGGCCGGTGTTGAGGTAGAGGCTTGGCGAATCTGGTCGAACGCAAGCTTGGCGAGTCGCTCGATGCGGGTTGCCGGCATCCAGACGCGGAGTGTGCCATTCGTGTCGTACCAATTGCCTTCGAGGGGCGGATTCTCGGCGAGGACGAGCAAGGCGTCGGCGAGCCAGTCGACGCAGGCGACCCCGGTGAACGTGTCATTAACCGCAGGGCTGAGGGCCCGGATGGCGATCTCGACGATCTGCGCGATCCCGAACTCGGCATCCTGCGTCACCGTGCGGTGGTGGCCGATGGCGGTGTGACGGTCAATCGCCGTCTCCAGCACGCGCGCAGCCGCTGGCGGAACGGCGGACGCGAGCGGTTCGCCGCGCAGCACAAACTGGCCCGGGCGAAACCGAAACACGAGCATCGCACCGGCATCGCGTGTCGCCTCCACAAGCGCTCCGTGATCGAGGTGCTGCAGGTAGCCGGTCCGCGGGCACGGCACGACGGCGCCATCCTCAGCCAGACGAAGGATCGCAGCGTCGTCAGGCTGTGCGCCGGTCCCCTCAGCCGGCCCGCGTTTATGCGAGCCGACCACCGCCGGGTAAAGCTCGTCGGCAATGCGCACAATCATGTCGGGATTCTGAATCGAAGAGGCGATGCGATGGCTATAGTAGACCAGGAACCCGAAGCTGGCCACCACCAGAACCCAGCTTGTGATCAGCGAGATCTGCGGGACAAAACGGGACTCCGGATCTTCGTGTGTAACCAGGAAACACAGGCAGATGTAAATGAACGTCGCCATAAAGATGCCGACGGTATTCTGCGTGACCCGGTCCTGAAGGAAGCGATAAAGCAAGCGCGGTCCGAACAGCGTGGCGACCATCGAGATGACCAGCAGCGCGACGGAAAAGATCAGTGCCAGCACGGTGGCGACGGAGCCCATCATCGCCGACAAGATGGCTCTGGCGTCATCAATGCTGCCCATGGTCAGCCATGGTGGAATGTGGATGATCCCGAATTTATCGAGGGTATCGGGAATCAGCGTAATGCCGAACAGGCCAATTGCCCCCAGTGACAGCGCGAGCGGCGTGCGCCACAGGTTGATATCGCGCTGTGAACGAAGCTTGGTGGAGCGAGGTGTGAGCACGCCTCTATATTACCCGTGGCGATCATAGCCGTCGCCGACGGCGCGGCCATGGCGCAACCTGCGGTTATGAACGGCTCAGTTGGTGCCCGCCGGAGCGGTTGAGGAGCTTTCCGGCGCCGGCCAGGGCTTGGGCAGCTCCTTGCGCGGAAGCATTTCCACCCGGTTCGCCGCATCGTAGACGACCGTCGCAATCACCGCGGCAGCCTGCATCAAGTCCGGGCCCTGAACATGATCGAACGTATCCATATCGGAGTGGTGCGTGAGCGTGCCGTAATCCAGAGGATCCTGAATGAACTGAAATCCCGGTAAGCCGACGGCGTCAAACGACAGGTGATCGGTGCCGCCGGTATTGCGGATGGACACCGTGGTTACTCCCTCATCGCGAAACGCCGAGAGCCAGCCTTCGAACACGGGCCGCATCGCGTCATTGTCCTGCAAATAAACGCCGCGGATTTTGCCGCTGCCGTTGTCCAGATTGAAGTAGCCGGACAGCTTCTGATGCTGCGCAGTGAGCTGCATGGTTTCAGGATCGCCAAAGTGTTCCTTGACGTACGCCTTGGAGCCCAGCAGCCCCTCTTCCTCTCCGCTCCAGAGTGCAATGCGAACGGTACGGTCCATCCTCAGGTTCAGGGCCTTCAAAATGCGAACCACTTCCATCATGACGGCGCTGCCGGCTCCGTTATCCGTGGCGCCCGTGCCCGTGTGCCACGAATCGAAATGGCCGCCGATCATAATCAACTCGTCCTTCTTTGCACCGCCGGGAATCTCACCGACGATGTTATAGGCATCCTGGTTGTCGGTGGAAACGTCGGCTTCCAGGTCGACACGTAGCTTCACGGGAACCTTGTCGTCGAGCAGTCTCAAAATGCGGTTGTACTGTTCCTGGGTGACCACGAAGGTCGGGACTGCGGGTGTTTCCTTGGCATCGTAGGGGCCGGCCGCTTCGGCAAACAGCAGGCTATCGTGGGCGCGCTGGTCACTGTTGATGATCGCGACTGCGCCCTCGTCCTGGAAGAATTTCGCACGCCTGGCAGCCAACGCCTCGCGGCGCTTCCTCAACTGCTCATGCACCCACGCGGGCAGACTGGCGTTGAATTGGATCAATTCCTCCAGGTCCTCGGTGTCAGGGAACTTCAGGTTCTTGAGATCCACAGGCGCCTTCAACAGCGGCGCGGGAGCCTCCGCGAGATCACTCAGCTCCTGGCTGGTGTAGCGCCGGAACAGCGGCTTGGCCGCGGGATCGACACGCCGCACTGGAGAGATCAGAACAATCTTCCCCCTCAGCTTGCCCTTCCACTCGGCCATGAACTTGTCGAGTTCCTCCTGAGCCTTTCGGGGATCGAGTGTGCGACGGCCGGTTCCGTACTGCGCGAAGATGACCTCTGCGGTCTTGACGCCGTGGGTCACGTCGGACCAGGCCAGGGGAGCAGCGACGAGAGGGGAATAGCGGGGCTCCAGCACCTCGACCGAAGCCCTTTTCAAGGACCAGCTCCGCGCGGGTGTGCCCCACTTCTCCAAGCGGGCATCCACGCCGTAGCTTTGCAGGCGTTTCACTGCCCAGTCGGCGGCCTCGTGCCACTCCGGACTGGCGGTGAGGCGTGGGCCATACTGATCGGTCAGGTGCTCGAGCGTATCCATGACCTGCGAGTTGTCGAAGGCCTCGGCCTTAATGCGGCCCACCACGGCGAGATCGCTGCGGTCCGCACGGTCTTGCGCACAAAGGAGGATGCAAACGGAAGCAACGGCGAGTATGCCGAAAAGCAGGTTGCGCATTTCGGGATTATACGACGGAGCGCCGCCGGGCGGTGAAGTGTGCCTTCCATGTGTTATGTTGGCTGCCGAAAACCATGAAGCTGAATCCTGCGCCAATCTATGCCGTACTCGCGGTCGCAGCACTTTCCCAGTCGCCTCCCGCGTCCAGTACTTTGCCGCATGAGCGTCCGGCGGCGGCCGAGACACCCAATACCGACCTGTATTATCA
>JASHOO010000727.1 GCA_030041035.1 Bryobacteraceae bacterium
TCGCCAACTCGCGCATAACGGCTACCAACTGGCGCTGATGAGCTGTAGAAAGTACCGCCAACTGCTGCGCCTCGGCACGCCGCGCGCGCGGCAGGGCCCTGAGGAACAATTGGTCACCGGCCTGAGTACGTTGTACCCATTGGATGCGGCGGTCGCGCGGGTTGCGCTGACGGCGCAACCAACCGCGGCGCTCCAGGGTGTCGAGCACGGCCACGAGGGAGCTGGGATCGAGACCGCACAGATTAGCAATTTCGTGCTGTGGAACGTTGCCGGGACCGGCGAGGGCCAGGAGCCAGAAATCTCTCGAGCGCAGCCCCAACGGCGCCAGGACGCGGTCCAGGCGCCGCCGCGCCTCGAGCCAGATCTTCCAATTACAAAACCACAGTCCGGGCGCCGCCGGTTCATACGCGGCCATGGCCTTGCTGGCCGCCCCCTTCTCCGCAGTGCGCGTCATGCTCACAAGGTCCGCCGGAACAGCAAGGTTGCGCCCGCCAGCACCACAATCGAGGTCAAAACCAGCGCCAAGATATCCTGGGTGACTGCGGCGAAGCCGACGTCTTTGAGCAGCAGGGTGCGGAAGCTGTGGACGGCATAAGTGAATGGGTCGCACACCGACATCCACCGCAGCCAGCGGGGAAATCCGGCAATCGGATAGACGGCGCCACTCGGAAAAAACAGCAGCGTGTTCAGCACGCCGAAAATGGCACGCGGAACGAGCGGATCGCTGATGCGCGCCATGAGAAAGAACATCATGCCGATCAGTGCGATGGAAGTGAGTGCGACCATCAGGGTCAGCTCCAGCAGGCGCAGCGGTTCGAAGAAGTTGGGAACCTCGGCCACAACGGCGCCCAGTACCAGAACCGTCTCGCCGGCGAGCACTCCCTTAATCACGCCCGACAGGTTGAAGCCGAAAATCAGTTCCCACTTGGTGATGGGCGTCACCATGTAGCCTTCGTGCAGGCCGCGCGCTTTGTCGTCGATGAAGAGCATTCCGCCGCCGATCATGGCGGTGACAAATATGGCGAGCACCATCGAACCCGGCAGCAGATATTTGATGTAGTTGATATAGGGATAGACCTCGACCACGTCGAGCAGCGCCTGTGCCGGCTCGCGCGGCGCGACCTGAGGTGCGTTGATGGAAGCCACCAGGTCGGACATTTGCGAGCCGAGGGCGCCGGCAACCGAGCGATCGGTGTTGTCGGTAATCAGCGCCAGGTGCGGCTGGTGCTGTTCCAACAAATCGCGGGAATAATGTTGTGGAATGATGAGAACCCCGCCCAGCACGCCCTGGCGCAGGTCGCGGAGAGCGGCGCCCTGGTCGTCGTAGTCGGTGGGCAAGAAAGTGCGCGCGTTCGCGCCGACGGCACGGACGCGCTCCAGCACATCGACCGATTCCGGTCCCCGATCGAGGTTCACGACGCCCAAGAGGACGTTCTTGATATTGCCGCCGAAAGCGTTGCCCAGGATCACCAACTGGACCAGCGGCAGCACGAGCGAGGCAAAGAGCAACGCCGGGCTGCGGCGGAACTTGCGCATATCGCGCTCCACCAGGGCCAGTGCCCGCTTCATCGATGACCGCCTCTCTCGCCGGCATGCACAGGCGGCTCGCCTAACTCCGCCAACCCGTGGCCGGTGTAGTGCAGGAAAACATCGTCGAGACTGGTAGATTGGACCGACAGACTCTTCAGCTCCAGCTTGTGGATGCGCGCCAGCTCGACCAACTCCTGTGCGGAGGCGGGGCCGCGGTCACTCGAAATACGATAGGTGGCCGAGCCCAAGGCGCGCACCGATTGGACCGAAGGCAAAGACTCCAGGCCGGCAGCGCCCTGCGGCAGATCGGGCGCGAACTGCACCTCAATGCGGCTGGCGCCGGGCACCGAGGCTTTCAATGCGACGGGGGTGTCGAGCGCGACGATGCGGCCGCGATCGACGATGGCCACGCGGTCACAGAGACGGTCGGCCTCATCCATGTAATGCGTGGTGAGAAAGAGCGTGCGGCCCTGCGCAGCGCGCAGATGGGTAATCATCTCCCAGACGGAGACACGCGAGACCGGGTCGAGGCCGGTGGTGGGCTCGTCGAGGAACAGAATTTGCGGGTCGTGCACCAGGCCGCGCGCGATCTCCAGCCGGCGCCGCATGCCGCCCGAGAGCGTGGCGGCCAGAGCATTGGCGCGGTCGGAGAGGCTGACCGCTTCGAGCAACTCTGCGGTGCGCCGGCGGCGCAGTTCCCCGGTGATCCCGTACAGCCGGGCGTGAATGCCCAGATTCTCGGCACAGGTGAGTTCGGGGTCGCTGGTCATGTTCTGCGGAATGACGCCAATGCTGGAGCGCACGGCGGTGGGGTGCTGAATGATGTCGTGTCCAGCCACAATGGCCGTGCCGCTCGTGGGCGGCACCAGCGTTGTCAACATACGGATGAGCGTACTTTTGCCCGCGCCGTTAGGGCCGAGCAAGCCGAAGATCTCGCCGTTCGGGACGGCGAAGCTGACGTCGTTCACGGCCAGCAGCGAGCCAAAGCGCTTGCTGATACCCTCAACTTGGATTGCTACCCCGTTTCGGGATTGTTCTTGCGCTTCCATGAGGGCTAGTCCTTTTCGGGGCCGCCGGCAGCAGGAGGAGGCAAGGCCGGTACCGGCAGCATGACCCAAGCGGTCATTCCCAGCGGCAGTTTGCCCTGGGGATTCGGGACCCGCACGCGGATGGCGACGGTCTTGATATCGCGCTTGGTGCGACTGACGTCGCGCTGTGTGGCGAAATCGGCTTCGACGGCTTTGTAGATCACCGGCCCCGAGATCTCGCTGCCCGAGGGCAGCCGCACGCGCAACGTCTGCCCCATGGCGATGAGGTCGGCGTAGGTTTCCTCGACGTCCGCGTCCACCCAGGTCGAGCTGAGGTCGAAGAGCGTGACGATGGGGCTGCCCGGATTCACGACTTCACCCTGGCGAGCGGCGCGCAGCGTCACAATCCCACTGGCCGGTGCAAAAATTCGGGTCTGGCCGAAGCGTGCTGCGGCGGCGGCCGCATTGGCGGTGGCCTGGGCTACGGCTGCGCGCAGAGCTTCGGTCTGCCGCTGTTGTACAGCGACCTGTCTTTCTTCCTGCTGGGCGTCGGCAAGCGCAGCCTGCGCCGCTGCGACCGAGCGCTGCACCGCCTCTTCCCAGGCCTTGGCCGCGCGCTCACTGGCCCTGGCGGAATCCAGATCGGTCCGGGCGGAGACCAGGTCTTGCGGCGGATTGATGTCCCGTTCAACCAAGGGCCGGATGCGGGTGAAGTTGTCCTGAGCCTTGGCCACCGCGGCCTGCGTTTGCACCCATTGCTGCTGCGCCTGCTGCAATTGGGCCTGGGTCTGGGCGAGCTGAGCCTGCGCCTGGCGGACTTTGGTGGGCAACGTTTCCTGCAGCAACTCGGTCTGAGCCAGAGACTGCTGCGCGTTGGCGCGGGCTTGCGCGATGGCATCACCCGCGGCGCCCTGATCGGCGCGCAACTCATCCTGGTCGAGCACGGCAATGAGGTCACCCGCGTGGACCCATTGCCCGTCGTCCACAGCGAGCGTCACGATGCGACCGGTGATTTTGCTGCTCACCACCACTTCGTTGCCATCTACGGTGCCGGTCAGCACCAGTATCTGGGGACGTGGCCGCTGTGTCCACCAGATGGCCAGGCCGATGGCCACCAGCAGCAACAGAAAGATGGCTCGCTTCATGCGAAAAGGACCTCGATCGATTGTAAACCAAATTATTTTGGCTTCAAAGTAAATTCGCCGGGAGCTGGCCCGGATTGTGCCGGAGGACACTCCGGTCCCGGCAGGCGAAAGCGGAATCATGATACAATTTCCGCGAAGAATTGCGGTGCTGCGGTGGACCGCTTACGCCCGCTAAGGAGGTCTTGCTCATGATCACCAGATCGAAGCCTCAGATCTGGGCGATTGCGGCGGCTTGCTTCTCCGTGCTTCCCGTGGTGGCGCAGACCACGTTCCCGGAGGAGCGCGAGATCGCGCTTTGGGTGCTGCGCCTTGGCGGCCAGGTCATGGTCACAGGAGCAGACTCGCCCATCGCCGACCCGTTCAACCTACCGAGCGGCGACTTCCGCATCGTGATGGTGGACATGCACGGCACCATCACCGAGCCCAAGGACCTGGAGCGTCTCAAGAAGCTGACGGCCATCCGCGAGCTTTATATTCCGGCGCGCGTCTGGAGCCCGGTGAGCGACGTCAAAGCGCCGTTGGCGGATGAATCATTCGCCTATTACCAGGGCATGAAGAATCTGATGAAGTTCCATGCCGGCCTGACGACTCTGGCGTGGCTGGATATCGGGGACAAGGGCGTTGAAAACATGGCGCCGCTGACGCAACTGAAATCGCTCCGCATGGACAACACGACGATCAAGGATCCGAAATGTTTTGAGGCACTCGTCAACCTGGAATATCTGGACCTGGGAGACGCGTACGTCGTCGACCATTCGCTGGCGCCGCTGGCCAACATGAAGAAACTGCGCCGGCTGGACCTTACCGGGACACTGGTCACCGATGAAGGGCTCAAGTACATGAGCGACCTGACCGACATGGAGGATTTGAACCTCTATGGAGTGAAGGTGACGGACACGGGAGTCCAATACCTGAGAAAGCTCACCAAATTGCGGAGTCTGAATCTGCTGGGCGCTCAGATCACGGATGCCAGCGCGGACATTCTGGCGCAGTTCACGGAGTTGCGCGAGCTGGTGCTCTATCGCAGCAAAATCAGCGACGCCGGATTGACCAAGCTGCGGCAACTGAAGCACCTGGAGGCGCTGGATCTGCGGTACAGCGGGGTCAGCCCGTCGGGTGTGGAGGCATTCAAAGCGGCCGTGCCCAAATGCGAGGTGAGTTACGTGGCGACGGCGCCGCCGGTGATGATGTCTCACGCGTCCGCGGCTCCAGCTGGGCGGGACGACGCCGACGTGGCGAAATGGCTCGAGTCGCTGGGCGGACAGGTACAGATGGCCGACGGGAAGATCAGCTCCATCTCGCTCGCCCGCATCGAGTTCACCGATGCACAGGTGAAGTACCTGGCTTCGCTTTCGGGCCTGGAGAGACTGGATCTCGAAGCCACGGACGTGAGCGATCTGGGTTTGGAATCGCTCGTCGGGCTGGCCGCGCTCCGCGATCTGAACCTGAGCTTCACGGCGGTCTCGGACCGCGGCCTGGCGCAACTGGAGCCGCTGACGATGATGCGCCGGCTGTCACTGGCGGGTATACGCGCAACGGGGCCTGGATTCGTCCATTTGGAAAAGATGGCGGGGTTGAAGGAATTGGATCTGACGTCCACTGCGATTACCGACGAAGCCATGATGCATATCGCCAAACTGACGGGCCTAGAACGGTTGTCGCTGGCCAACTCCGATATCACCGACGAAGGAATCGCACAGCTCGCCAAGCTGCCGAACCTGTTCTCGCTCGACTTGCGGTCGGTCGATATCAGTGACCGCGGGATGACAACGCTGGCTTCGCTCCATAGCCTGCGCGAGTTGAATCTCGGCGATGGCCGTTTCAGCGACAAGGGGTTGAAGAACCTATCGGAGCTTTCCAACCTGGAGCGGCTCGAAATGGATCGGGTGAAGGTCACCGACGCCGGCATCCAAAACCTGGAGGCGATCAAGGGCCTGGAAGCGCTCAAGCTGGACTATACGGCGGTCACGGACACGTCGCTGCTGGTTCTTGAACAGATGCCGCATCTAGCGGAACTGAGCCTGGACGATACGGGCGTGACCGATAAGGGCGTGGACAACTTGAAGTCCATAAGTGCGCTGAAATTCCTGAATCTCTACCACACCACCGTATCCAAAGCCGGCCTCGAAACCCTAAAGACTTCGCTGCCGCAATGCCGGATTATCTACGACGACGCATCCAGTAACCGGCTGGGGCGCACCGAATAACGGATTCGAGGGAACACGATGATGAAGGCCGGAGTTTTGCTGCTACTGACGGCGGGCGGGATGTTGCACGCCGGGGAAGCGCCGGACTGGGTCGCCGGGCTTGGCGGGAAGGTGCAACGCGATGCGGCGGGGAACGTGGTGGCTGTGAACCTGCGCGGCACCTGGGTCGACGACGTCGAGATGATCGAGATCGCGCGGCTGCCGAAGCTCCATCGGCTGGATCTTTCGCACACACGGATCACCGATGAAGGCATGCTGCATTTGAAGCCCGCGAGCCAGATCGAGGATCTGAATTTGTACTATGCCGAGTGGGTGACCGACCAGGGCATGACAGCGATCAAGAACTGGAAGAAGCTGAAGCGCCTGGACGTGCGGGGCACGCGAATCGCGAATGGCACTCTGGAAATTGTCAGCCACATGCCGCAGTTGGAGGCCCTGGATATCTCGAATACGCAGATCACCGACAACGGCATGGACCTGCTGATCACGCTGACCGGCCTCAAAGAGCTTGCGGTGGGGCAGGGCCGTCGAGGCAGCGCTGGGGAACTCGGATTTCTGCGCGTGCTGACCACGCTGACGAGTCTCGATATCGGCGGCGCGCAGCCGACTCCGCCCGATATGGGCAACAGGAAGACGGATCGGCCTCCCACTCCGCCTCTGGCCGCGAATACGGTCAAGGCCATGGCGGAGCTCAAGGAACTGCGCGTGCTGAGAATGGCGTATACGGGAGTCTCGACCGGCGATCTAAAAGCCTTGAGCGTTTTGGAAAACGTGGAGAAACTGGGGCTGCAAGAGTGTCCTTACGTGGATGACGGTGCTTTGGCCGAGCTGGCCAAGTGGAAAAGCCTGAAGTATCTCGATTTGCAGGACACCAAGGTCACAGTACAGGGCGTGGCCGGCTTGCGCAAAGCCAGACCGGGCCTGGTGATTCTGACGACCCTCGGCACGCCTCCTGCTCACCTGCCCAAGGTTGAACCGACCGAGTCGCGCTGATGCGGCTGGTTAAGCCAGAAGCTGGGGAATTTTACCGTTGGCCGAGGGATAGCGGCCGAGACCGGCGCCCAACACGCCGTCAGCGAGCGTCAGGTACATGTCGCCGATGGTTCCGGTCAGTGTCAAATGCTGTCCATGCGCCACCTGTTTGCGGCACCCGGCCACCAGGTTGACGTGACCGATGGCCTTGTGCGGGCCGGCTTCCGCGTGCTCGTGCACATAGATCAGCAAAGTGTTGTCCAGAAGATTTCCATCGCCCTCCGGAATGGACTTTAGCTTGGCCACCAGATAAGCAAACTCCTCCACATGCCACCGGTTGATGTCGCGGAGGATGCGCTGACCTTCCTCGCCGTTCTCTCCGGGCGCTTTGCCGTCCTTGTGGGTATAGTCATGGTGGCGGGCCGCGGTTAAACCGAGCCAGGGGAAGCGAGCCAGTCCCTGGCACTTGGTGAGCATATAGCTCGCCACCCGAGTCTGCCCCGTCGCCAGAGCGTTGGCCAGCAGGTCACTTTGCAGCTTGGCGACGCGCGGCCAATCCTTCAAGTCGAACTCCTCTTCGGGAGCAGTGACCTTCATGTAGTTGGGAGGCAGCGAGGCTACGGAACGCTCCAGATCACGGATCGAAGAGAGGTGCTCGTCCAAGCGCTGCTGGTCTTCCTTGGGCAAGCCTTTGCTCAGGAGGTTGGCATCCTGCTGCACCGCATCCAGAATGCTGCGCTTGCGGTTAATCCATCCCTGGTCGCGAGCGCCGAACAGACGGTCGAACAAGCGGTGCGGCAGTTCTTCGGGCGGGAGCGGGCGATTCAGACCCGACCAGCTCATATTCTTCTGAATGGAACCGCCGAACGATTCCTGGGAGACGCCGATCTGGAGAGAACGGAAACGTGACTTGTCGCCCAATTTGTCGGCGATCAACTGGTCGAAGGACCGGCCGCCGCCCCCTCTTCCGGAGTAAGGCATCCCCGTCATGAGGGCGCTCATGGCGCCTTCGTGGCCCGAGCCGGTCTTGCCGCCCATGACGGTGTTGTCGAGACCGCTCAAAACCAGGACGTCATCCTTCAGTTTGGCGATGGGCAGGAGGCAAGGACTAATGTCATAGTTGGGGCCTGTGCGGCTGGGGATCCAATAGCGCTCCGCGATTCCATTGCCGTTGAACCAAAACACGAACCGCTTCGGAATGGCGCCTCCCTCGTTTGCAGGGATCCGTTCTGCGGCGTAAGCGGTTCCGGCCGAGTTGAACATGGATACCAGCGGTGGCAACCCGACGATCACAGAGGCATGCGAAAGCGTCAAGCCCTTCAGAAGCGCTCGACGGGACAGACGCGGACGCTTAGTGATTACTTGCGACATTTAAAGACCTCCCCTCAGAAGGGATATCCCTTTCCTTGGCAAACGAGATCACAACAGACTTAAAATTATAATCCGAATTCCGGAATGCCTCCACTGCACGATTCAGCGCCGGGCGGTCAGCCGGGGTGATGCTGCGGCCGGCGATGTACCGGAAGACCTGTTTGACGATGCATTCCTGACACTGGGGAGTGCGAGCCAGCAGTTCGCCCAATTGACGGGCGCTGGTGAACTCCGAATTGGCGATACCGGCAACGCGGGCGGTGGTATCGACATCCAACAGGACTTCCTTGGGTTTGGCCCGGCGAGCCGCGAGACCATGGCCGGCTGGGAAGAACAGCAGCTTCTGCTGTTCGCGGCGCTCACCGATGGCGTCGTACCGTTCCAGTCCAAAACCGATGGGGTCCATCAGGTTGTGACAGCTTGCGCAAACCGGGTTGGTGGCGTGAGCCGACATCCGCTGCCGGTTGTTGAGCGGCTTGGATTCGTCGAAGGGCGGCAGGTTGGTGTCCACTGTCGGCGGCGGAGGGGGAACCTCCTGGCAGAGAAACTGTTCCCGCACGAAGAGGCCGCGTCCGGTAGGGGTGGTCTCATCCGGCTTACTGGTAAGAGTCAGGAATAGAGCTTGCCCAAGCAACCCGGCCCGCTCGGAATCGGCCGGAAAGTTGACGCGGTCCCAATCGTGCGCCGGTGGCGGGACCTTATAAACCGCCGCCAGGCTGGAGTTCGGAAACCCCCAGTTAGCGGTGTAGACTTGCATGAAGTTCCGGTCGTTCCAGACCAGATCGCCGACAAAACGGCGGGCTTCCTCCGTCATGGAGGCGGCCAATTCAGGGTTGAAAAGCGGATAAACGCGGCGCTCCCGTGCAGCGCCGAGGACGCGATCGAAACGCAGCCACTCGGAAACAAACGAATCCAGGCCATCCTTGGCGCGCGGGTCGGCGAGCATGCCGCGAGTCACTTCTTCGATGCCGGCGGGCGTGTCCAATTCCCCTTGTGAGGCCGCGTCCAGCAGTGCATCGTCGGGCATGGTGTTCCAGAGGGAATATGACAGGAACGATGCTGTGGCGTACGGCTTCCACTTCGGATTGGGCGTTTGATCCAGCCAGAAAATGAAGTCCGGGGACTGCAGCATGGCTTCGATCACGGTCTGTGCTCCCTTGAGGAACTGCTTCCCGGAGCAGAAGATCCTGGTGTATCGCGCCGCCTCTTCCGGTTCCAGAGGACGGCGGAAGGCACGGCGGCCGAAGGTCTTGATGAACTTCGACCGGCAGGCGGTGTCATTGTCCGAGGCCGGCTTGCACGGAATCAGACCATGGTAATCGCCGCGGAGAAACGCATCGGCAGCCAGTTTTTCTGCGGCATCGCTGTATGCCTCTGCCAGCAGCGGAGTGACGGTCAGGGCTTCATACTGATCCTTGAAACCGTTGACGAAATCTTCCGGCGGGAAATCGTTGGCAGGATTGCTGGTGTCCTTCAGCAGGTCGCGGATTGTATTGTTGTACTGGCTGTTGGTCAGGCGCCGCAACACGACCATCGGAGGCTTGCCACCCCCCGCCGCTTCTTCCTCCTGATAACGGCGCGCCTCTTCGAGTTCGGGTCCGGACATTTTCGCCAGAAAGCCGATCCACTGTTTCAGGATGGCTTCTTCCGGACTGCCGGGCTTGATGCGCTCTCCGCCCGTATGGGCAATGCGTGCCGTAGGCTTCAGAAACAGGAGGGATTGCTCGGGGTTTTCACGGTTGACCAGGTCCACGAGCGATCGGCCAAAGAGCTCTACGCGGGACAAGGGCGTGTCTTGATCGGGGAAATGCAGCCTTGTGGCGGACGCCACCCCGTCAACATTATGACAATTCCGGCAGCCCGCCTTCTCCATAATCGGATACAGGGTGCTGACGAACGTAGTCTGCCCGGGCGCCTGCCAAACACACGCAGCAGAGGCGAAGACAATCAAGATAAAGCGCTTCATATCGGTGCGCAGACCACGCCTCCATGGCGGCGCAGCTTCCGATAATTTAAATCTATTAACCCATCGATTGCAACCCTATGCCCAGATGAAGCCCTTGTTTATCCACAGAATGGAAAATTCCCGGCACTGGCTTGTGCAAGAGAGTACGTTGCGCCGCTTGTCCCGGTCTTCAGGTACGTGCGGCCGACCGACTCTTCCGAGCGTACACTATTAGCGATGAAGCGCTTTCTCCTATTGGCCGCTGGTGCCGTGGCGTTCGCACAACAGTCTAACATTCCGGACAATTACTATGCGCCCGAGGATGACGCTCGGGTTGGACAACGGCTCGCGACGCAGTTACAGACCCACGTCACGGCGGCCACCGAACCGCGCCTGGACCAGATCGGCAACCGCCTGGCGGCTAATAGCTCACAGTTCCGGTATCGCTTCTTCGTTTTCGACGGC
>JASHOO010000728.1 GCA_030041035.1 Bryobacteraceae bacterium
AACGCTGGTTTGCCGAAATCACGCGAAAACGCATTCGCCGCGGAACATTCCGCAGCGTCCGGGATTTGATCCAGGCAATCAGGGATTACGTTCGACAGTACAACCAGGATCCACAACCGTTTCATTGGGTCGCCAGCGCCAGCAAGATCATTCGAAAGGTCAACAAATATAAAGAAACTTTAGAGACGGGAGACTAGTGCCCGCCCACAAGAAGCTGGCGGACGACGCTCCAGCGGCATCGGTGCTGGCAATTGGTCGCGGCGCCCGAATCATGATGATGAGCAGAACCACGAACATGACCGGGCATTTTCCAACTACTTGCGACTCGGTCTAGATCGCCTCAACGATGATGACCGACAGATCCTTAACAGAAAATGGCTGCCGAATGCTGCCGGGATCCTGAGCCCGCAAAACACGATGAGCACGACGACCGGATCACAAGGTGGTTTCATCGTGCCTACTGGGTTCAGTGATCAGCTCGAGATCGCAATGAAGTGGTCAACAAAACAGGCCCCTGCGATTCAGTAATGGACGCAGCGAACCAGGTGAATTCGGTGAACATCCAATTGAAGAGTTGGACAATACCGAGCCGATCCATAGGTCACTCTCGCGTGAGAACGCGGGTAAGACACTTGGCGGGTGTATCGACTAGAGCGCGAGCTCGTAGCGCCCAAGCGGGCGCGAAGCCCCTGGCCCCATGCCGGATCAGTTCACAGCCGGGTGGGAGAAGATATAGTCAGTTCCGATGAGTAATCATCGGAGAGTAAGTGAGAGTTGAAGCGACTTACTCGCAACGGAAAAGTTGGCGGAATCGAGGACTCAGTCGATATCTTCACGACCGAGTCGGGTAATCCGTGGCCATGGCCTGTTTTGAACGACACGATGAACAAAGGTCGGATCATCGGTCAAAACGTGCAGGTTAATAACTTAGCCTCGGCGGTGCAGTAATGCCCGCTTGTTACCACGTGAATTCAGAGAAAGCCCAGAATATCCTGGGTAACTTTGAGCTAAGCCGACTTTTGTCGGAAAGTGCAGAGACTATTCCCGACGGGGAAGTAGGAGTCAGCGACTCCGAAGCGCGTGGGTTCCATCGAAATAACACCACGATGGAACAAGACATAGTCCGTTCGTCACGAGTAATCGTGAGAGAGCAACCGGAAGCGGGTTGTTCGCAACATAAAAGAACTGAAACAGACCTGGTCTTCGGCCAAATTACTTTCAACGCTTACATCGCATCGAGTGACCTTGTGCTCGTGCCGACCGCGCTTTTTGAGGATAAACTAACTAGTCCCGCTCTGGCGTAAGTCAGAGATGATAACCACGTGAATTCAGAGAAACTCTGATGCTAACGTCAGACAACTTTGAGCTAAGCCGACTTCGGTCGGAAAGTGCAGAGACTATTCTCGAGAGAGAAGTAGGAGTCAGCGACTCCGAAGCGCGTGGGGTCCATCGTTCGATGGATCATGACATAGTCCGCTCATTGCAGGCGACTGCAAGAGACTTACTGGAAGCGAGTAAGTCGCAACACATAGGAGTTATTTCGACATGAATGCTCTGGTGGCAAAAATGCTGGGCACTCGCCTGGGCCGTTTGCTCAATTCGGTTTGCTCGATAGGCACTGGAGTCGCCCAGCCCACGGGGATCGTGACTGGCGTCGCGGCGTCCGGCAATGTGTACGAGTTGCCCACGGGCGAGACCGCGTCCATCAGTTACAACGATCTGGTCGGTATCGAGGGGGCCGTTGATGTTGCCTATAGGTATCAGCCGTCGACTTTCTGGATGTTCAGCGACTCTATGTTGACGATTCTAAAGCGTTTAGTTGACGGAAATAACAGACCTTTGTGGCAGCCGGCGATCTCAAGTTCATTCCTCGAAGGCGCCGGGATCCAAGGGTTAGTCGATACGCGACCCACGATCTTGGATTACTCAGTTAGTCCCGCTCTGGCGTAAGTCAGAGATGATAACCACGTGAATTCAGAGAAACTCTGATGATCAAAAATCAGACAACTTTGAGCCAAGCCGCAGTAATGCGGAAGGTGCAACGACTATCCCGCAAGGGAGTAGGGAACAGCGTTCCCGAAGCGCGTGGGGTCCATCTTACCGTGGACCATGACATAGTCTGCGCTTTCAGGCGACTGAAAGAGAGTGATCGGAAGCGGGTCACTCGCAACAGAAGGCACAAGTACATCATCAACAACGACCTCGCGACGCCAGCGGCAAATCAGTACACGATGTTATTCGGCGATATGAGCACCTTCAAGCTTCGCAAGGTTGCAAGTGGAACCACGATCTTACGGCTCGTTGAAAGGTACGCAGATTTTACACGGTGGCTAGCAGACTGTTTTGCTCCAGCCATCACGGATAGTCTGAGCTTGGCGTAAGCCAATGACTAAGAACTGGGCGAATTCGGTGAAACTCCCAACGATCAGGGACAATACCGAGCCGATCCATAGGTCACTCTCGCGTGAGAACGCGGGTAGGACACTTGGCGGGTGTATCGACTATTCTCGAAAGAGAAGTAGGACCCAAGCGGGTTCGAAGCCCCCAGCCCCAGCCCGGAATCAGGTCCGCGCGGGTGAAGATATAGTCACAACTTCACGGGCAACCGTGAGAGAGCTAGTTCAGGTAGGTGAAGCGGCTGGCTCGCAAGATCTTGTATCTGCAGGTCGGGTTCATCGGGTTTCTCAGAATAGATTCTAATTACCTCTATTCTGGCGCCCCATCGATCATGGTGGTGCAACAGAGCGCCACTTAGTAAGTCGCGTAAGTAACGGTTTCCGCGCGCGAGTAGGTGCCCGCGCGGTGTTGGGCTGCGCCTCTGAATCTGTAGCAGGGGCGCAGCGTTTTTCAAAACAGAAAGGAAAGACGTGTGAACGCACAATTAGACTTAGTCATCGAGCAACACTTCCAGGACCTCCGGGCAGAAGGAATCATCAAACTATTCGGCCTTCGCCTCGTGGATGTTGAACCCGGCAAGACGCCGCACTATCGGGACATCGATAAAGCATGCGCCGAAAAAATTCTTGCGAGCCTGCCAGAGCAAGACGCGCATGATTTGAT
Organism: Bryobacteraceae bacterium; assembly: GCA_030041035.1. Taxonomy (GTDB): domain Bacteria; phylum Acidobacteriota; class Terriglobia; order Bryobacterales; family Bryobacteraceae; genus QHXW01. The sequence goes on from JASHOO010000728.1 coordinate 3,061, forward strand.
CTGTGTCTGTACTCTGCCGCGCGAACAAGCGGAGCTGGTAACGGAGAATCGCCCACTCGCGGAGTTGGAGAAAATCCGCCTCGATGCCGTGGCGCGCTTCGTGGTTCTGCGCACATTGTGCGAGACTCCAACGCCTGAGAACCCGCAGCCACCGCGCCCGCGGCCGGGAAAGCCGACGGCGCCAAAGCCGCCGGGCGGGGCGAACTGAAATGCTGAAGGCTTGCCGCAACGTGCTCCCCAGAATTGCGCGGTGGCTTCAACAGTTTCTGGACGCAACGCCATCAGCTTCGCGAAGCACTTTGCGCTACAATGCAACCGATGCCCGCCGCCTTCCAGCACAAACCACGCCCCGATATCGACCCCGCTGATGCTGTGCCTGATGGCACTTGCCTTCGATGCGGGTTTCCGGGCCCGCATGAATCGCCAAACGATTGCATCAGTGAATTGCGCGACCGTATTGCGGTCCTGGAGTTCCATCAGCACAGCGCGGACCCGCGCCAGCCGCGACCACGCCAGGCGCCAGAGGGGCGTATCCGCGCTCATGATATCCCGCGATTCGTGGCAGGCTGACTGGCCGATTCACGACCCGAACCCTAATCCTGCCGCTGGACGACCGCATTGGCTCCGGTGGCGGGTTGGTGGCGAAACCGGCTGATTTCCCTTACAGGTTCTCTGCAATGAGCCGTTTTCGTAGTTCTTGGATCTTCTCCGTAGCCATCTTTGCGACCTGATCGTTTTCCGAAGGGGCAGGAGGTTCAGGTGGAAGAACCTCAGACGGAATCTTGATTGTGCCGTGGCCTGCTTCGTAAATTGCAAGATTCGCCTGGAGGTAATAGCTCATGATTTTTACCTGCAGCCAAGTTAACGCAATCGCTGTATGCTGTGTGATTACGTTCGGACCTATGGTTTGATCCAGTTGTCCAAAAATGAGCTTCAAATCCCAGACGGTTGTTTCGTACCAGATGTGGTTGGCGTAAAGAGATGCAAATTCGTCATCGCGCTCAAA
>JASHOO010000082.1 GCA_030041035.1 Bryobacteraceae bacterium
GTGTGGATCTTCATCCTGACGTTCTTCCTGACCCGTATCTTTACCAGCTCGCTGGTTTCCTCGTCCTGATGCCGGCTGACGGCGCCAAGTCGGTAGTCCGGTTCGAGCACGTAACTGTCTCCTTTGAGGATGTGAAAGCGCTGGACGACGTTTCCTTTGAGGTTTTCGAGGGCGAAACGCGCATCCTGCTGGGTGCCGCGGGCAGCGGAAAGACGGTGCTGCTGAAAACGGCCCTGGGTCTGGTGCGTCCCGACGCGGGAGCGGTGTATCTGTTCGGCGAGGACATCACTCACATGAACGAGCGGGAGCTGTTCGACGTGAGGAGCAAAGTGGGGATGCTGTTTCAAGAAAGCGCGCTATTTGATTCGCTGACCATCAAGGAGAACGTAGCCTATCCGCTGCTCAACCAGAAGGCGATCCAGTGTCCGACTGAAGATGTTGAAAGGCGCGTGAAAGAAGCGCTGCATTTCGTGGAGCTGGACCAGACGCTGGCACGCTTTCCGAGCGAACTGTCCGGGGGCATGAGGCGCCGGGCGGCGATTGCGCGGGCGGTGGTGACCGAGCCGCCGCTGGTGCTGTACGACTCGCCGACCGCGGGACTTGACCCCATCACCGCGTACACGATCATGGCGTTGATCATCAAAGAGCGCGACGTGGCCAACACGAGCGCGCTGATCGTGACGCACCGCTATCAGGATGGCCTGTTGACGGCGAATTTTCGATACAATCCGGAGAGCGGCCAGCTCGTCCCGGCCCAGGAGAACGGACGCCGTCCGCAATTCCGCACCAAGTTCAGCGTCATGCGAGAAGGGAAGATGGTGTTTACGGGCACCGAGGAGGAGCTAGAAGCCGTGACCGATCCGTACATCGCAAAATTCCGAAGGCAGGGCGGCGGATAGGCGATGGCGAATCCCCAAAAGGTGAGTTTTGCCCAGATGCGTGTGGGGATTATGGCGCTGACCGCCATGATCATCGTGGGAGTGCTCATCTTTTTGCTGACCGGGCAGGAGAACCTGTTTACGCGCACGTTCCAGCTGCGCACGTTCATGGCAGACTCGGCGGGGATGGCTGAAGGGGCGACGGTGCGGCTGAACGGGATTGCTGTTGGCACGGTGGAGCAATTGAAGCTGTCGGGATCGAAGGATCCGCAGCGCATTGTGGAAGTGGTCATGTCGATCCGCATGGATTATCTTACCGAGATCTCCAAAGACTCCATGGCCGGCATCTCCGCCTCCAATCTGTTGGGCGATAAGTTCATCAACATTGTAAAAGGAACCGCCGCGGAACATGTGCAGCCGAACGACGAGATCCGCAGCGTACCCAACCAGGACATTCCGGAACTGATGGCGCAGAGCGCGGGGCTGCTGCAACAGTTTCAGAGTTTGCTGACACGGGTGAACAACATCGTGAGCGACATTGAGGCGGGGAAGGGTAACATCGGCAAATTCCTGAAGGACGAGGAGCTGTTTAACCGGCTCAACGCCGCGATTCTGGAGTCGCAACAGATTCTGACGGCGCTACGGACGGGTAAAGGAACACTCAGCCGGCTGCTGAATGAAGACGACCTCTATCAGGATCTCCGGGGGTCGATCGAGAAGATCAACGGGATTCTGGAGGATCTCCAGCAGGGGCGAGGGACGGCGGGGAAGCTGCTCAAAGACGAAGGATTGTTCGACGATCTGAAGAAGACGACGGCGCAGGCCAACCAGTTGCTGGCAGACTTACAGGCGGGAAAGGGCACGGCGGGCAAGCTCCTGAAAGACGATACGCTGCACAACAACATCCTGCAACTGATCGGCAAGGTGGACACGACCATAGACCGGCTGAACTCCGGGCAGGGCACGCTGGGGCAATTGATGGTGAACCCGCAGTTGTACGACAGCCTGAACGGAGCCACCAACGAGCTGCGGCTGTTGCTCCAGCAGGCGCGCGCCAACCCCAAGAAATTCGTGCAGCTCAAGTTCTCGTTGTTTTGAGCGCGGGCAAACAACTGGTGGTGAACGCCGACGATTTCGGCTTCACGCGCGACGTCAATCGCGGGATCGTGGAGGCGCACCGGCAGGGGATTCTGACCGCGACCACGCTGATGGCGAACGGCGATGCCTTTGAAGATGCCGTGCGGCTGGCGCGGGAGAACGCGTCACTGGACGTGGGCGCGCACCTGGTGCTGGTGGGCGGGCGTGCGCTGGCCAAGGCGAATCAGCCACTGCCCACAAGCGTGCCGCGACTCGTGGCAGCGATGACGCTCGGGCGGATCCGGATTTACGACGAGCTGGCGGCCCAGGTGAGGCGCATTCTGGATGCGGGAATCCGGTTATCGCATCTCGATACTCACAAGCACACGCATCTTGCGCCGCCGGTGCTGGATGCGGTCACGCGGATCGCGGAAGATTTCGGCATCCGCTGGGTGCGGCGGCCGTTCGACCTGCCGATCACGGCGGCGCGTGCCGCTGCCCCGCGAGGGAAAAACGCCACGAGCAGCGGAATGGCTTTGGTTCGGGGAAGGTTCGAGCGCATTCTGGCCCGGCGGCATTGTAAGACGACGGACCATTTCGCGGGCTTCCAGATGACGGGCCGGCTGCGCACCGAAGAACTGATTGCGCTGATTCGCGCGCTGCCGCAAGGCTCTACGGAACTCATGTGCCATCCAGGAAGATGCACGGAAGAGCTGCGAAGTGCAGTGACCCGGCTCAAGCAAAGCCGCGAAGAGGAACTGGCGGCATTGACCGCGCCCGAAACGCGCCGGGCACTGGAGGAATCCGGAGTCGAGCTGGTGAACTACCGGATGCTGGACGGCGCATGAGCGGCACGTTATACCTGGTTGCGACGCCGATCGGGAACCTGGAGGACATCACGTATCGCGCGGTGCGGACGCTCCGGGAGGTGGACGTGATCGCGTGCGAGGACACGCGGCAAACGCGCAAACTGCTGGAGCATTACGGACTGGCGAAACCGCTGGTCAGCTATCACGAGCACAACGAGGCTGTGCGGGCGGCAGAACTGGTTGCCAAGCTTCAAATGGGTACGAATGTAGCGCTGGTCTCGGACGCCGGGATGCCGCTCGTTTCCGATCCGGGTTATCGCCTGGTGCATGCGGCCATAGAAGCAGCAATCCGCGTCGTACCCGTGCCGGGCCCCACGGCCGCGATGGCGGCGCTGGCGGCATCCGGGTTGGCCACGGACGCGTTTTATTTCGGCGGCTTTCTGCCTTTTAAAGCCGGCCAAAGAGCACGAACGCTGGAGGCACTGAAGGCGCAGAGGACAACCCTGATCTTCTACGAAGCACCGCATCGCATTATGGAGTCGCTCGAAGACATCGAAAGAATTCTGGGAGAGCGGCCGGTAGTCGTGGCGCGCGAAATGACCAAGGTGCATGAGGAGATCCTGCGCGGGACGGTGAGCGAAGTGCGCGGTGTGCTGGCGGCGCGGCCGGCGGTCAAAGGCGAAATCACGTTGCTCATCGGAAAGGCCGCAGAGTCCGCGGGTGACATGACCACCGTCGAGGAGGCCGTCGAAGCCTACGTGCGCGGCGGCATGAGCCGAATGGACGCCGTCAAAAAGGTGGCACAAGAGCGGGGGATGGGGAAGCGTGACGTATATCGCCGGACACAGATCGGCAAAACCTAGCGCGGTTCGGTTAACTCGGTAGACATACCCGTTGTGCGCTAGTTACCACCAACAGTCGGCAGCCTTTACACTCCAAAGTTAACTAAACAAAAGCTCCAGTGAATGCAGTGGCTGCGCCAAGGGCTACAGAGTTAGCAAACAGTGACAACCACTTTTCCTTTTTGGAGTTAAGGAAAAAAAGAGTTTCTCGAGGATTAAAGAATAGATGGTCTTCATTCGTCTTAGGGAGCGAGTGAGATTTTTGATGCGGATCAAAACCAATCGAGACTCTCTGAGACGACACCGGGAAAGAGGCAGTGAAACAGTCGAGGCGGCACTGGTCACTTTGATCATGTTCGCTCTGATATTTCTGCTGATGGACATCTCGCTTTCCCTCTTTATTAAATCAACACTGCAGGAAGCGGCGGTGGACGGGGTGCGATTCGGCATCACCGAGCAGCTAGGGACCGGCCAAAACTATCTGAACGACTCGATCAACTCGGTGGTGCAGTCGGCTGCGATGGGCTTTATCACGAATCCTGCCTGCCAGGTGACCATCAGTTACTTCGATCCTTACGGCGGAGCAACCACTACGCCAACGGGAGGCGACGTGTTGGAGGTTGCGATCACGGGCTACCAGTACACACCGCTGGGAGCGATCTTGAAAAGCGGGGCGCCGGTCTCCATCAGCGTGCAAGCGTCGGATGTTATGGAAGCGTGCCCACTGGCGGGTTGTCCCACGGCACTGAACCCGAATCCGCCGAGCTGCCAGTAACGACGAGGAGATATTCGCATGAGCGCAAGACCAAGACGGCGGGAGCGAGGATCGATCATGATTGAGTTCGTTCTGATCGCGTCTCTTTTCCTGGTTCCGCTGATTATCGGCGTTTTCACATACGGATTTGCCATTATCCAATCGGTGGAGGCGGTGGAGCTGACGAGCGACGTCGGCCACATGTACTCGGAAGGCGTTGATTTTTCCACGCAAGCCAATCAGAACTTACTGTCGACGAATTTGGCACAGGGATTGAACATTGTTGCGAACACGGGCAACGTGACCGGAGGCACCTCAGGAAACGGCGTGGTGGTGCTGAGTACGCTGACGTATCTGACCAACGCGAGCTGCAACAACTGTAGCAATGCCGGCCACGTGGTGGTGATGAATCGGATCGTGATCGGCAATAATTCGATCTTCACCACGAGCTATGGCAATCCAAATCCGACGCTCATTACTACGAACGGTGACGTGACGAACTATGACACGGATCCCACGGCGCAGGCAGACACATTCAGTAACTTGATGACGCTCAATGCGGGACAGATCGCCTACATGGCGGAGAGTTACATCACAGCCCCGCAGTTGGCGGTGCCTGGGGTATTCAGCGGGCTGGCCACTTATCAGAACGCAATTTATTGAGGAACTCGGAGGAAGTGCATGCGAGTCAGAAGCAGGAGAAACAAGCAACAAGGCTTTGCCGTCATTATGACGGCACTGACCATGCTGGTGACCATACCCCTGGTCGGATTGGCGATAGATGTGTCCATCCTATATATGATTCACGGAAAGCTGCAGCAGGCGGTGGACGCGGCCGCACTGGCCGGCGCGCAGGCGCTTTCCGGGGGTGGTGTTGCTACAACGGAAGCGGCTCAGGACAGCGCCGCGCAAGCGGCAGCCGCCACGTTCTTCCATGCCAACCTGCAAAGCGGATATTGGGGGATCAGCAACGTCCAATGGGCCACCCCGACGGTGGATAGCACCAGCATTCCGAACTACCGGACGGTGACCACCTCGGCCACCGTGTCTGCGCCTCTTTACTTTCTCCGGATCCTCGGCCAGAACTCAAGCACGATCGCTGCGTCTTCCCAGGCCGGACGGCGCGACGTGCTGCTGATGCTGGTTTTGGACCGGTCCAGCTCGATGCTGGATTACCCGTTCCAGGGGTCAACTCCTTGCGCCTGGATGATCCAGGATGCCACGCAGTTTCTGACCTATTTCGCGCCCGGCCGGGACATGGTGGGGTTGGTGGTGTTCGGATCGGCCGTGTTTACGTATGCTCCGACGACGACATTCACGACTCCCGATTCAGACGGCCACACGGTGGCCTCGCTGATCGGCAGTATCGGATGCGGAGGCAACACCAACACCGACGAAGCCATGTATCAGGCATACAATCAAATCACAACCGTCAACGCCGCCACGCGCGCCAATGTGATTGTGTTGATGACCGACGGCAGACCGAATGGGTTCACAGGCAATTACTCGAGTCCTACCAACCTGATCAAGAACGTTAACTGCACGGTGAGCGGGCAACTGAAGGGTGAGGTTGAGCAATGGGCGGGCGGGCCGTACCCGACCGGCGAGACGGCGGGCTTGAGCGTAGAGACCACGACCTCCGTGACTTCCAGTGGTGACGGAACAGCGCCTCCCAACACGAGCGGTTGTGCTATGGATAGCAACATAGCCTACGCGCCCCCGACGGATCTCACACAGATGCCGGCAACAGATATTCATAGCAATTCCATCACAGGGCAATACAGTCTCAATAATCCGAACACACCGTATAACAGCTCCGCCTGTACTTTGAACCTCAGCTCTCCGCAACAAATCGAGATTTGCTCGGTGAATGCCGTCGACAATATGGGGATTACCATCCGGCAGAACGCCGCTCTGCAACCGACGATCTACTCGATCGCCCTGGAGGGCAACGCGCCGAATGATCCTCCGGACACGCTGCTTTTGCGGAAACTGGCAAACGATCCTACGATGCAGAACGACCCGAGCGCAACGGCGCAGCTCTACTGGAGCCAGCAGAATCCCGGACAGACGGTGGGTTATTTCGCCGACGCTCCCAACGCCGGGCAGCTCAGTGCGGCTTTTAATTCGATTGCCGAGCGCATCGTCGTTCGGCTGGCCAGGTAATTTCGAGCGGGCTGCCGGTCTGAACGGCGGGCGGCCCGCGTGTTTCCATCCCATAGCAGGCGTGGTACACCTCGCAGCAATCAGTTAGAATTGCGCATGACTGCGTGAATCCTTCTGTTTCCTCGATCAAGCCGCCTGTGCCGCTGCTGGTGTTCGATGGCGATTGCACCTTCTGCCGCACCTGGATCGGATACTGGAGGCGGCTCACCAGGGACGCAATCGCCTACGCGCCCTACCAGGAGGTTGCTGAGCGGTTCCCGCAAATTCCTCGCGAGAATTTCCAGCGCGGGGTCCAGTTGATCTTGCCGGACGGTCAGGTGTTCAGCGCGGCGCATGCCGTATATCGCTCGCTGGCGGTCGTTCCAGGCTATGGGTGGCTGTTGTGGGCCTATGAGCACGTTCCCGGATTTGCCGCCGTGTCGGAGTGGTGTTACCGCCGCATCGCGCTGCACCGTTCGTTCAGCTACCACGCCACAGTCTGGCTGTGGGGGAAATACCCCGAGCCGGCCAGTTACGAAATTGCCGTCCGCTGGTTTTTTCGCGCGCTTGGGCTGATTTATCTGATCGCTTTTCTATCCCTCGAAGTGCAGATCAAGGGTCTGATCGGGGCGCGGGGCATTTTGCCGGCGGCACGGTTTCTAGCCGCGGTGCGGGGAACTTACGGTGTATCGGCCTGGCTGCATCTGCCGACCGTGTTTCTCGTTGGGGCAAGCGACCTGACACTGCGTGCCGCGTGCATCGTGGGCGCTGTCGCGTCGCTGGCCATCACTTTGGGATTTGCGCGCCGGTGGGCGCTCGTGGCGGCGTACATTCTGTACCTGTCGCTGGTGCATGCGGGCCAGACGTTCCTCTCATTCCAGTGGGATTATCTGCTACTGGAATCCGGCTTCCTTGCCATCTTTCTGCGGCCCCTCGCGGTGCGGGTGTGGTTATTTCGCTGGCTGTTATTCCGCTTGATGCTGCTCTCAGGCGCTGCCAAACTGCTGAGTCACGATCCCAACTGGCGCAACCTGACAGCGCTAAGCTATCACTACCTGACGCAGCCTTTGCCCACCGTTTTTGCGTGGTACTTCGATCAATTTCCGATGTGGTTTCAGAAACTCTCGTGCGCCTTTATGTTCTTCGTAGAGGTGGCGGTGCCCTTTCTGTTTTTCACGCCGCGCCGGTTGCGCCTTTTCGCTGGCGCGATGACGATTCTGCTCCAGGCACTCATCTTCATCACCGGCAATTACACCTTCTTTAACCTTCTGACGGTTGCGCTGTGCTTATTCCTATTCGATGATGCTGCGTTCCGGCGAGCTACCCGGCCGCCCGCCCCGCGCGTGGTGGGGAGCGCACTCCAGCGCGCGGTTTCCGTGGC
>JASHOO010000729.1 GCA_030041035.1 Bryobacteraceae bacterium
GGGATTCTCAAGCTGGAGACAGTACCCTGAGATCTTTGTTGGTGGCTTGGATCTTCCAATCCCATCCGATTCAAAACGCAGCCGCTAAAAGACGCGCTCGAAGTGGTGCACAAAATGCTTGCATAACATCGGAGAACGATCACCGCTGCCATCCTAGGTGAGTTGACTAAGAATTTGAGACGTCACCACATCCGGCCTCTGGTTGAAGTACTCCTGGCGATGGATAGCCAGCGTGGGGGGAGCATTACTCGAAGCACTAGAATCCTGTCGGGTCAACCTGTTTGTGACCTGAGATCATACCGACGCCACCCATACATCGTGAGTTCGAGGTGCGCTTACCGGCCGGAGGCCGCCCCGAGGGCAATCGGAATTGAGACAATTGTTTCCGCTGGTGACGCCGTCGGTGGTTGGTGAGCACCTGCGAGTGTGGCATCGTAGGCGTCGGACAGTGCTCCTTCCACGAGTTCGATTGATCTTGCTAATCTCGATAGTTTAGCTCGCACCGTAGGAGCGATACCCCGACTTTGTACCATGTCCGCGATAAACTCTGCCGAAACGCGGGCCTCTGCGAGTGCTCGCTCGGCCTGAACTAAATCCCCCAGGCACAATTCCGTTTTGCATATATCGATCAACATAAAGGCGAATTGTATTTCGACACTCGCTAATCTTGACTTGGGACGCTTACTGATTCTAGTGTTGCGTAGCATTGACTCTCCTCAAATGGAAATTCGGTTAAGCTCACCTGTTCCGATAAACCAAGGCGTCCCTAGCCCGTGCCCGCTTCGACTTCCAGCATTTGCCCTCCGGCAACTATATGGTGCGTTCCACCGTTGAAGCGTCTGCCTATCACGCGACTGTGCTCGACTTCAAGAGCTGGATAGAATGCACAACCACAGCCGTGGTTTGCGAAGTGGCCCCGGTAAGCTGCTGCTCATTATTTCCGGAGCCCCGCAGCGCCGATTTGGCTGTCCAATCGATCATAACCCGGGCCGCTCGCAAGAAAGACCGCGGCCTGCAATCTCAGATGATCGCGCAGAACATTTAAGGCATCGGTGTAAATGCCCAGTAGCTCGTCCTTTGTTTTGCACATGGCTAGTGCCTCTTCGGGTCGTCGTTCGGGGTCTTAAGATGCGGCCGGATTGAGATGTTGACCCGGCGCTTGCCAGCACACTGCGGAGTGAGCCACTGACCGGGGGCAAAGTATCCCAATTGAAGCTCTTCTTGATAAAGCTGACTTCCCTGGCTTGCGAAATTCAGACAGAGGCGTCCCAGGCTCTTAAGCTTTCGGGACGAGCCAAGTAAAGCTGCGGCGACCCGGCGCAACTCACGACGTTCGTTGGCGTTCACATGTATGGGAAGCTTAGCGTTCTTGCCGATCTTTGTGATCATTACACACCCAGTCAAACGAGGCCCGCTTTGCTTCCTTTCCGCGTCCCAATGCGGGCTCACATATAGAAGCTAAGCAGGTGAGGTTCCCATTTTCCATCACGATCGGCGGCTCATCTGACCATGAGGAATTCCACCACCATAACAGCTGTTTTGTCAGATATTTACGATGGAGGCCAACAGCGAAGGGCTACCAAAGGGCTCGGCCAGAGGCGATTCATAAGAACACCGGGAGTGTTTAAATGTTGGCCAGCCTATCTCAAAATTCTGGGCCGTCTTTCTTGCCCAGCCTTTTTAGGGCAGCGTCGGAAGACTGTCGGGGGTGGCGGGGCCGATCGAGTCAGGTACTGTGAATGAGCTGTCAACCTCGTGCTTAGTCGATGACAAAAGCCTATACAGCGTCGCACGGGAGATTCCCAGCACCTCTGCCGCCTTGAGTTTGTTGCCACTGAGTTGACTAACGACGCGCCGGGCATATTGTCGGCTCATCTCATCCAAACTCAATAAAGTGTCCGCACTGGCCTCGCCCCTGACACATTCAAGGAGATAGTCAGGCAAGTCGCCTACGTCTACAAACTCAGCATCAGCCATCATGCAAGCGTGGTTTAACACGCTTTCCAGCTCCCGAACGTTTCCCGGCCACGAGTATCTGTTCAACTCTGTCTGAGCCCGGCGAGTTATGCCGCGAATATGCTTCCCGCAATGTGCAGAGGCCCGTTCGACGAATTCACGCTGAAGGATGGGAAGGTCCTCCTTCCGTTCGGCCAGTGTCGGTAACTTGAAATGAACGGTCGCGAGACGATAGTAGAGGTCCTCCCGAAACAAGTGTTTTTTCATCAATCCACGAAGATCGCGATTCGTTGCAGCGACGACCCGAACATCAACCTTTCTGACCGCCGGCGAGCCAATCCTCGTGATCTCCTGGTTTTGGATGACCCTCAGCAACTTGGCCTGCATGCCCAACGCCATGTCTCCGATCTCGTCCAGAAACACCGTGCCTCCGTTGGCATACTCAAAAATTCCGGCCTGATCGTGATTCGCACCCGTGAAAGCGCCCCTCAAATGGCCGAACAACTGGCTTTCCGCCAAGCTTTCCGCTATTGCCGCACAATTCACCGCAACGAATGCATGATCATGAACGGGGCTCCGTGCATGAATCGCGCGAGCCACCAATTCCTTCCCGCTTCCGGTTGGTCCGGTTATTAATACCGTTCGAAAATGCCTGGCCACACGCGCAATCTTCCCGTACAAGTCCAGCATCAACGGGCTTCGTCCCACCATACCCTCGAAGCGAAATGCTTCCATGAGCTCCCGGTCGAGCTCTAGAGTACGGCGCCGCGCGAGCGTGGCATTTACCAGGTTATTTACCAACTCACGTAACCGATCTGCGGAAAATGGTTTTGGAATGCAATCGCACGCACCGTTTTGTATTGTGTCGATCGCGACTTCGGCGGAGTAGCTTTCTGTCATCAAAACTACGTCCATCCCCGGATCTCTCTCCATCAGCTGCTGCAAAATCCGGTTCCCGTCCGACGAAACTTTAGAGCCTAGCAAGACGATTCTGGGCCGGTACTTTTGAATGAGTTCAAGCGCAGTAGCCAAATCGCCGATCAGGTGTAAGTTTATGGCGCTGTCAGATAAGGCCTGAGATACCGAGTCGAGCGTCTTCGGGTCTTCATCAATTGCGACGACCGCGACCGGCGTCGATTGGGTAACTTTCTCCATTCGGCTCGCCCCGTTCAATAATGTAATCATAGCAAGCCCTATGATAAAAACCAGACTATTAAGTATGTAGACAAAATATAACCAACATTAATAAAAGTATCCTTTTGCATACACCTATCGTTAAAAAGAATACTTATGTACCTCGGATATCATATCGAATTGCCGTATTGGGCTACAGCCTCGAGTAAATATAGCTTGCCAACTAGGCATTGCTGACTAAAGGTGCATTGACGTACGCATTGGTTAACCTTTATCTTTGGCAAGTGGACCGCTATTTATGTCTTTGCATCGAAATGGTGACGCGGTCCTGCGGTAGACAGCCGGGGAATGGTTTCTTAAAGGGAACTTGACAACGGGCAGACACCTCCGGAAGG
>JASHOO010000083.1 GCA_030041035.1 Bryobacteraceae bacterium
AACGCAAGAAGCCTTCGAGGTAACCGCTGCGCTTAGTCATTTGCCCGGTGACCGTGCAATGAACGGAGATGTGCTGGCCCTCGATGTTCTTGAGGATGCGCTCGTAAGTAGCCGGCTTGCGGCGCGCATCGTGTTCGGCTGGCAATCCATCGATGGATACCGCAACGTTCACCGGCAGAGTCGCCCAGGCTGGCGGCAAGGGCCGGAACGCGCTGGTGACGACCTGGACGTGAACGCCGCGCCGGATGATTTCCGGAACCAGAATTTCCAATTCGCGGTAGCGAACCAGAGGATCGCCGCCCACCAGTGAAAGGTGGACGGGGCGACAACGGTCCACTATGTCGAGCACGCCTTTGATCAATTCGCTTCCACGATGATCCGCCAGTTGCCGCAGGGTCACTTCGCCGCCGAGATGGGCATCCTCGTATGCGTAGCACCCCGGGCAGCGAAGCGGACACTCGCGTGTAATTTCGATGGAAAGCGTAGGCCGTCGGCCGTTAAGGATCGACCTCCAGATGTTGAACGCTTCTAGCGCTGTCATATGCGTCTACGTTCCTGTGCTCGGAATCCAGCGGGCCGGTGGGTACGAGATCCGCTCTTGCGGCGCAGGCCTCTACTCCTTCTGATGTTGTTTAGATGTTCCTGAAGAGCGGAGGGGTTTCAGACCGCAGGTGTTTTACATTCCGGTTGGACAGGCACTCGTTGCCGTAGAGGAACAGGGAGTAATACTCTAGCCGCCGGCATCATTTGTACTTTTTTTTACAAAACTGCAGCGGTCTGTTACAGATGATTCCACAAGGAGTGCTCACCATCAGCGGTTTCCGCGTCTTTTTGAACCTCGAGCAATCTGCGCAATCCGTTCCTGTTAAGTCCGATGGCCAGACTCGCAGTGAGGACGCCGCCTCCCACCAGAATTACGAAAGCTGCCAGGAATACGCTGCGTGCGAAATCGAGCTGATCGGCGGCGACGACGACGGCCACAAAGATCACGACGACACGCACCAGCACGGAGAGACGGCGCGCGCCCGGAATTCCTTCATTCACCGCCCACACCAACATGCTGCGGCCCAGATACTGTCCCAACCAGGTTCCACCGAGCACAATGAGTCCGGCCATGACCACCTTGGGCATCAGGAAGACTAAGCTCTCGATGATTTGCGACGTGATATTGGTATCAAACACGCTGAGAGCAAGCAGAAAACCGGACAGCAGAAGACACCAGTAAACCGTCTCCGCCACCAGCCGTGTTGCGCGGAGCCGGCCGGATGGATCCAGCACGAACGCCAGCCCGCTTTGCCGAAGAAACCTGTCGATGGCGGGTCCTTTGAAGATCCGGTAGAGCAGCCACCGCGCCACCGTGGCCATCAGATAAGCGGCGACAAAAACAATCACGGCGGCGAGCAGGGAAGGCAGATACGTGGTCACGATCTTATATAGCCGATCCAGCATGTTTTCCAAAACCTTTTGCAGCGTTTGTACCATGGTTTCAAACCTCCTGATTTGCTTTTTCGGATTGCTCTGCACGCACCGGGATCTGCGCTATCCCGGTTTGCGGTGGGTTTTCGTTGCTCCATTGGTTAATCAAATACGGCTTGAGACCTTCGAATGTGAGACACAACCGTTCAATGTCTTCTTCGACTCCGACGGAGCCCAAATTCTGGGTTCGCTGCACGAACGACGCCACCCGCCCCAAATACAGGGGCGTGAGAGACTGCAACAGTTGCCGGGATGAACGGGGGTGTTTCTTGAAGGCGCAAGCAAAATCCAAAACCACACGCGCCCACAAATCGTCCTCTATGTGAAACGGACTGGATGGGGGGCAGGTGGCCAAACTTTGTACCCGAGCATATGTATCCGGCTGGAGGGCGATCGCCCACAGTTCCCCTAAATTCTTGCAGCCCCGGCAGAAGGCGTTCAACATGCGCTCGAGATCGACGGCAATTGGATCTAGCCCAACGTCGTATCGGAATCCAAATAGCGGGACGGGTTTGCTTCCGGAGCATTCGCGCCACACGGATTCATATTCGCTCATGAGCAAGAACACGCTGCCCACGACCTGTTCCAGCATGGCGCTTAAGTCTGAGCCCGGATCCTTGGCATCGTGCAACTTGGCCCCCAAAAAGCTTTGACACACCCGGAATCCCTCGGCAATCGCGATGGTCGTCATCCAGATGTCGATGCCGTAGCGGGCCACATCGGTCTCCCAGTCGTCCTTCGTCAGGTAGCGGGAGATGAGACGTGCCGACACGCCGAACTCTCCGCCGATCGGTTGACGCACTCGCAACCCATAGAGCGATCGGGTTAGCGGATAGACGATACTGTTGGTGATGGTGCCGTCATATTTGTGCCGATGATAATAGGGAGCTACAAAATCAAAGTCGGCGGACAGAATCGGGCGCAACAGCAAATCGACCCATTCTGGCGTGATGGATCGAAGATCAGAATCCACGACCGCACAGGCTTTCGCTTCAAGTAAGGCGGCCATCTGAAAAATCAGACGGAAAGCGCTACCTTTTCCTGGAATACCGTGGTAGGGAACCGAGAGACGGTGAACGGGCGCGAGGGGAGTGGAGAGCAGCATCAGATGTCCCTCGTCCAGGCTCGCGGAGAGAACCTCTTCGCGCGTATTGTCGGTGGATCCGCCGTCTGAGTTGATCACGACACCGGCGAGTTGTGGAAAATATTTGTTCAAACCGGCATTGGCGGCTTGCACTACGCGGCCGATGGTTTTGCCGTTGTTGTAGCTTGGGATGCCGATGACGATGTCGGCCTTGCCGATCGACTCAGCGGCACGGCGTGCATCGGCCGGCAGAGATTCCGCCACGGATTTAACCTACGCTGCCCGGCCGGCTATCTGGCGCGCGTCTTTTTCCACCGCATCCTGCAACAGTTCAAAGAACTCGGGGATGGCGGCCAGAACGCGATTCCAGTTAGGAATCAGGGGAAGGCCCAGCGGGTCGTCGATGAACTCCGTTGCTGCTCGACGCAGGCTCCTGGCGAAGGCGGACACGGCAATCTCCTCGGCGTGGCGATCAAACTTGAGGCCGTTCAGCATGGCGTCGGCATAGTATCGCGCGCTGGTGTCCTGCGCCATGCGAACGTAACGCACCTCCAGGCTGCGGAAATCGTCCGCGGTGAAGACCAGCCCCTCGGCGGCCAGGGTACGGAAAAGTGACTTCGCAATATCGCCCGCCATGCGGTTCAGACCCTGAGATGGGTCCTCTTCCGAGATTGGCTGGTGCTTATGCTCGTAGTTATCCATCAAATCCACCTGGCACGTTCGGGACAGGGCACAGTTCCGGTAAACCTCGGCGAGCACGCCGACTTCCAGCCCCCAGTCGCCCGGAATACGGTTGACGCGCGCCAGGTTGATATCCATGGCGAACTCGCCCGCCAGCGCATAGCGGAAGCTATCGAGGTACTTGAGCAATGGCGCACCCGGAGCCATGCCGTCCAAGACCCGAATGAGCGGCGTGACGAACAGGCGCGTTACGCGGCCGTGCAAGTGATCGGTGACGCGCGCGTAATAGCCTTTGCAGAATTCAAATCCCAGGTGGGGATGCGCCACCGGATAGCACAGGCGGGCCAGCAACTGCCGCTCATAGTTGACGATGTCGCAATCGTGCAGAGCAATCACGTCGCAGTCGCGCGCCGCCAGAAGATAGCCGTATGCCAGCCAGCAGGCCCGGCCTTTGCCGTCACCTCCGGCCGATAGTCCCCGTCCCTCCAACATCCGCAGCAGCTCTTGGATACGGTCGCTGTCGATCCACAGGGTGGTTACGGGCGTGTAGAAATCCGTGAAAAATGTGCGGGCCCTCACAAATTGCTCTTGCGTCGCTCTGCTCAAGACCACGACGATTCGTTGGAGGTAGCGCACGCGTTTGAGTTCGGAAACGATTTTTTGCATCGCGGCCGTCTCGAACTCCGAGTAAAGAGCCGGCAGGACCAATCCGATGGGCCGACTTTTTGAAAATTTCTCGAGGTCGGCTTCCAGTCTCTCTATATTGTTCGGCCGCAGCCGGTGGAGAGTCGTGACCACTCCGGTTTGGTGAAAGTCCGCCATGAATGCTCTCCCGCACAAACGACACCCAGGATTTCGACTGCTCCCCACGAGTCTGGCAATTCAGCTGCCAATTTGGCGGGGCTGATTTTGCGGGTGTCGGATACTTCAACCCGCTAGTGGAGGAATGCACATTTTGCCGGTCATGGAGATTTGTCCTG
>JASHOO010000730.1 GCA_030041035.1 Bryobacteraceae bacterium
CGCGCTCCCCTCGGTATGGCACTTCCACGGGCGTGGGATTGTAATACTCAATCAAACAGATATACCGGCGGCTGGCTGCATATATTGTTTGATACACATTCACAAGCTTCTGCGGTTGAATGTGGATCAGCAACCCGGAACTGAGAACTAAGTCGGTGGGCGCCTCCGGCTGAAACTCAAACACCGAATTCTCGTAAGTCTTCAGCCAGTCAAAGCGCCTCAGCTCGCCTGCCGCTTTGGGATTGATTTCAACTGCCGACAGCTCAGCTCCGGGCAGCAGCATATGCAGCGCCTTCAAGTTGAGACCGACATTCGCTCCCAGTTCGAGCACCGAAGTGACGCTGCCGGCCGCCGCGAGAATCTTCGCCAGCAGCGCGGTCTTGGCCGCCACCAGTTCGGAGCTGCGGTTTCGTTCTACGTAGGCATCCCCAAACTCGCCCGCCCAGAATCTTTCCTGCTCAGTTTCGTATCGTTCGTCTTGCATCACCACCTGTGAGAGACTGCCGGTCTTCGAGCAGCGACCGTTTGTATCCTTCGTTCCGCTCGAAGCGGCTGTTGATGAACGCCAGCTCCGGTTCGCGCTCCAGGAGCGCTACCACGTCGTGCATGCGAAACCGGGGGGTTGCCGGGTAGAGCGCCCCATAAACCCGCCGCACGAATTCCAGATCTTCCGGCTCATCCACCGTCCAGCGCATGTGCGAGAGATTCTGCCCACCGCGGTACGAGCCCAGACGGAACAGCTCCGGATGATTGTAGAAGTAAGGCGTGACGTGCTCCCGCTCCGAAGGCAAGCGCGCCTCCCGCCATACCCGCCCCAGGCACTCGAACCGCATCACTTCCACATCCAGGCCGTTCGGAAAAGTGAGTTCCCCCAGCGCGTTGCTTGAATAATCAAACTCTCCCGCCAAATGAAACGTGATCAGTTCGTCCACCACGTCCGGATCGAGCAGCGGGCAATCCGCCGTGAGCCGAACCACGTGCGCGGGCTCCAGTCTGCGGGCTACTTGATAAAAACGGTCCAGCACATCGTTCAGGCTCCCGCGCGCGCACTCCACGCCCTGCTCCTCCGAGATCTCCGCCAGAACATCATCGATCGAGTCCGTGCTGGTGGCGATCACCAACCGGTCAATCCGGCCCGCCTGGCGTATCCGCTCGATCTGCCGCAAAATCATCGGCTGGCCCAGTATCGGCTTCAGCACTTTTCCGGGCAGCCGCCTCGACGACATGCGCGCTTGCAGGATTGCGAGATTCATGCCCCGGCCGCCGTTTGCATATGTTCCTCCTCCAGATAACCCATCGCCACAATCCCATGGCACGCCCGAAGACATGGCACGCCATCCAAGACCGGGTACCCGATCAGGCACTCTGCGCAAACGGTGCTCCAAAACCGTGAACCCCAATTCATCCGCGTGCCGCCGCAGATCCCGCCGCCGGCATCGCGGACCAGGTGCATGATCTTTGCACCCTGCTCGCAGAGCTCCTTGAGTCGCTTCAATTCTTGGAGTGACATAACGCCGGCGATCTGAGCCGGCATAGTTCCTCTGCCATGCCTGCAATCACCGGCTCCCATGGTGCAGCCGCTCCACAAAGGAACGGCCGGATGCTCGGACTCCACGGGCAACCTTCCGTTCCCAAACCCCAAATGTCCCCGATAGCCCGCATGAGCACCCAGGTGGGCACGCCGACCGCGCCCGCCATCGAATCCACCGCCGTGCCGGCAGAGATGACCAGATCCAATGCCGGCATCAGCGCCGCCAGGCCGTCCTGGTCGTTCTTCAGATCCATATCACCCCAGACGTGGATTGTTGTGCCGAACAAACTCTCGGCGTCGCGCAGTTCTTCGCCGCACTCATCGTACTGAAGGTTGATGAAATGGACCCCCGGTGTTTTCAGGATCGGTCCCCACTGGTTCAGTTGCGAATAGTACATGGAACGGCTTCCGCGCGTCATCCCGCTACGCCAGCAGATGCCCACCTTCAACCCTTCGCCCAAGGCATCGAGCCGCCCCCTCCATCTCGAAACCTTCGCCGGATCCGGGATCAGATAGCCGCACTTTTTAGGAAAAATTTCGAGGCTCGGCCGCAGCCAGCGCGCCAGGCTCCCCACCGGAATTTGAAAATCGATGTCCGCCTGTTGCAGGCGCGGATGCGGCGGCTCGCAGTAAGGTACCACCTCGGCGCCTGGCAAGGAGCGTTCCAGCAGCTTCACCAAACGCCAATCGCATTCCACTATGCAGCGCGCTCCGGTGCGCATCAAGTCGGGAACCATACTGAAGAACAGGAGTTGGTCACCCAAACCCTGCTCTACCCAAACCAGAATGGTTTTGCCGCCCGGGTCGCTCCCGTCCCATCGCGGGCGCTCCGTCGGCTGTTTTCTCGGCACCGCTCCAGATTGGAAACGCCACTCATAAGCCGCCCATCCTTCCGCCAGCCGTCCCATGCCGAGAAGGGTTAACGAACGGTTCCACTGCGCCTTCGCATCGCCGGGATCCAGCTCGAGCACGCGGTCGAAACAGCGCAGCGCGGTTTTTAAATCGCCGAAGTTCTTCGTCGCCACTCCCAGGTTTCCCCAGGTCCCGGCGTGCTGCGGGTGCATCTCGACGAGCTTCGCAAGCAACGCTAAAGCCGACTCCCGGCGTCCCGAGTCGGCCAGGCATGCGCCCAAATTGTTCGCCGCTTCCGATCGGCTCGGATCCAATTCGAGAGTTTTCAGGTAATAAGGAATGGCCTGCTCGCGCAGCTTCTGCCGCGAGTGCCAGTCCCCGATCCACTCATAAACCGCCGCATTCTTCGGCTCGATCTGCGACCAGTGCTTCAGGTACTTCGCCGCTTCTTTCCAGCGCCCCAGGTCCGATAGCACTACCGCATAGTTCCGAAGAGTGTGCGTCGATTCAGGGTTTAATGCTATGGCCTGATCGAGGTGCGTCAGCGCCTCTTCGCTCCGCCCCAGGTTGTGCAACGCCACCGCCAGATTCGTATGCGCCATGGCGTCATCCGGATGCCGCGTCAGTAGCATCTCAATACAGCTCACCGCCCGTTCATTGCGCCCCGTTTGGCCTGCGATGGCGCCCATCAAATGCAGGGCGTCGGGATGGTCCGGAGCCGCATCGAGTACTTGGGTGCAGAAAGCCTCGGCCCGATCCAACCGGCGGTTTTCGGTTTCCCGCCGCGCCGCTGTGAGCAGCCCTTCCACTCCCTTATTTCCATTACCTTTACAGCATTTGTTGTATTTCCGCCCGCTGCCGCAGGGGCAGGGATCGTTCCGGCCGGGTTTCATGTTCTATGCAACAGTGGTCAGCGGGGATACGGGATTCTCTCGCCCCAGCCCAACAAAAAGGCCGCGGCTGCCGGTCCTGAAGACCTGCAACCGCGGCGATTAGTTACTGCTGCTGAATCCTGCGATCAGGATTAGCTCTTCAGCAGGGTCAGCACCTGTTCGGGAGCCGAGTTCGCCTGCGCCAGAGCCGCGACACCGGCTTGCACCAGGATCGAGGCCTTGGTCAGGTTGGCAGCTTCGGTCGCCATGTTGGCGTCGCGAATCTGCGCTTCCGACGCGGCCAGGTTGGTGTTCTGAGATGTCGCCAGGTTGATCGCATACCCCAGCGCGTTCTCACCTTCACCCACCGTACCCTGGATGGTACCCAGATTTTGCACGGCGTTGCCCAGGGCCGTCACGGCCTGCGTGGCATCCGAGGCGGTGAGAATGTCCAGGTTGTTGGTGCTTTGGAGCGTGTTCCCGCTGCCTAACATATTCGAGGAGGGCATCGTCAGCCCACCACTTGAGCTGTTATTGGTCTGGGTCAGCTCAAAAGTGCCGCCGTTGGAGTTCATGAAGGTGATATAACCTGCGGTTTGATTCGCCACGGCGAAGATGCCGCCCATGTTGGCGCCGTTGTTGACGTCCGCAACAGCGGTGGCCATGGCGGCGCCCGCCGCTATGGTAGCCGTACCGGTCTGCATGGCGCCGTTCGAGTAGTACGTGAAGTTGAGCACATCCGTGCCCGTTCCACCATTCGCCGCGTACGCGACGCTGGGAATAGACGAAGCCGCCGAGAAAAGAACGTTGTTGCTCCCCATCAGGGTTTCCGCGCCGCCGCTCGCTTCCTGTACTGAGAACGCTTGGTTCGAGCTGAATGTGAGGGCGCCTGTGGTCGAATTGACGCTGGCCTGAACGCCGGCAGCGGCAAAAGCCGCGTTGCCCGCACCCGCCGTGGCAATGGCATCATTGAGCTGGGTGACCAGCGCATTTTGGTCCGAAATCGTGGTCGAATTCCAGTCAGCCGCCGGGATGGCCACGTTCACGCTGTATCCGCTGCCCGAAAATGTCAGGACAGCCGCGCTCTCGCCCAAAGCCGTGGAAAGCGTGCTGCTACCCGCCAGAACGTCGGCGCCGGCAACACCGTTGGACGAAAGTCCCAGGCTGTTGGTATCCAACGCCGAGTTGGCCAGGTTAATCTGGACCGATCCGTTGGAGATGACGTCGGCTGCTGTGTTGTCCGCCGTATCGGTCGCGCCGCCGCCGATGAACACCGACATGTTGGCGTTGAACTGCCCGCCCTGCGCCATGCCGATCGCCTGCGCTTCTCGGTTGATTTCCGAGAGCACGCTCTGGAACTGGTTGTTTAGCACCGTGCGGTTGCCCTGGAAGGTCTGCGACGCCGACTGCGACGCCAGCGTGCTGGCCGAATCCAGCAACTGAGAGATGTCGCTCATGCCGCCGTCGATAGTCTGCAATGTGGCCAGACCGTCGTTGGCGTTGGCGATACCTTGCGTCAACACAGCCTCATCCGACCGGTAGGTATTGGCTACTGCCAAGCCCGCCGCGTTGTCGCCCGCGTTGATGATCGCCTGTCCCGACGTGACCTCGTCAATGGTTTGCGATTGAAATTGCAGGTTTTGGTTCAGGTAATTCTGGGCCTGCAAAGACGAAATGTTCGTTAAAATATCAAAACCAGCCATTGGCTTCACTCCTCGAAGCTGAACTCAAGGCGGGACTCATTCCCGCCCGGCGGGCTTTGCCCGCCTGGAGCCTGCTTACAACCTGCTTATCGGTGAGGAACAGCGGAAGTTGAAAGAAAGTGGCAGGCTTATCCGCGGCAACTGAGAGATTTGCGAGTGGCGCCACCCAAACCACGCATTCCCTGCAGAAGCTGGATCTGGCGGTCGATCGCCATCCGGTCGTTGCGCATCACTTCACGCGCCATCGCCAGCCTCAGCAGGATCTGCGTACCCTGATCCAGGTTGCGCTGCAGCTCTCTCGTTAACTCTTTGCCCATCAACCGCGCAGCGGAAGGTTCCTGGCCGATCCATTCCCGGATTGCTGCGATCGCGCGCATGCGCTCGCCGAGCGCCCGCTCGAAGTTAGCCCTCTGGCCCTGCTCACGAGCCAAGCGCGAGGTCGTATGCGTAAGAGACTGCAGGAGTTCCTGGATTTCGGCCGACATGCGAATGCCTTGTTAACTCGACGAGCTGCTCATGACCGGAGCGCTGTTTATGGCGTTATTGGTGTTGTTATAGCCATACGACGTGTAGTTCAGACTTTGCAGCGAAGCGGTCAACTCCTGCTGCTGGGATTGCATCTGCGAAATCTGTTCGTCCGCCGACTCCAGAGCGTCATCCAGCGTTTTCTGCATCTGGTTGGCCTGGGCCGTCAAGGTTGTGATCTGGTTGTTCATGTTGGTGGTGTCGGTCTGCCACTCATTCTCTTCGCCGGCGATCAGCCCATTGGTCGGATCGCTGTAGGTGGTCAGGTAGCCGGCGGTCGCGCCGAACCCGCTGGTGGAGGAACCGAGAAACGAGAACGCAGCCTGGATCTGGGAGCTCGTCAACGCATTGAACGTGCTCTGATTGAACGACATCTCGCCGGTGCTGCTGACCGAGATGCCCAAGTCCGCCAGATTCTGGACCGAGTTGGTTCCCGTTCCCTGGTAATTGATGACCGACTGGAGTGCCGAGCCCACCCCGTAAACGATTGAATTTCCAGTGAGTAAGCCAGCATTTGGCCCGATCTGCGCCGCGAGCAGCTGCTCCAGCGAATTGTATTGGCTGACAAATGTCTGAAGCAGGGTCGAAATCTGTGACGGATCGGTGGCGGCCGTAAGCGTAGCCGATTCGTTGCCGGTGGTGGTCCCGGTGAGCGTAAAGGTCATGCCAGGAATCACATTGCTGATGGTGTTGGTGGTGCTCGTGACCGTTTGGCCGTTCACCTGAAAACTGGCGTCGGAGCCGGTGGTGCTGGTCAGAGCGATCTGCGTATCGGTGCCGTCGGGATCGTCGACCAACTGCATGCTGGTCTCGCCCGTCGAGTCCGCGGAAATGGCCAGATAGTAGGGCGTGCTGCCAGTTCCGGTGTCGATGACCGACGCCGTGACTCCGGCATTGGCGGCATTGATGGCCGACGCTAACCCGTTGAGATTGTTCTGTCCGCTGCCGGTCAGGTCGAGCGTGTAGTCCTGTCCGTTGACCACCAGTTGCATGGTTCCGGTCGAGGAAACGGTGGTCGTGGTGGCGTCGGCGTAGCCGTTGGTCGTGGTGGCCGAGGCGGCACTCGCGAGCGACTGTATGTTACTGATTTGAAAGCTTCCCGGTGCCGTCATCGAGGTGTTGTCGACTTGGACCAGCGAAGTATTGGAACTGGTTCCGCTGATTCCCTGGTTGGTCCCCAGGTTGCCAAGGTCCGTCACCGTGGTGGCGAGGTTCGCCACAGCCGTCTGGATACCGGTTGCCAGTTGCTCTTGCGACGAGATGTTGGATTCCTCATTCTGCAACTGCGTGATGGGCAGTTGCGCCACCGCCACTGCGTGGTCTATCACCGTCTGAAAGTCGCTGGCATACTGGCTGACTCCGGTGAAAGTGAGCGGTGTGAGTGCTGAGGTTGATGACGTGGTGCCCACGATGACTCCTCAATGGGTCATATCGGCGGGCGGCGGGGTGAAGTTTAGGCTGCCGCCGTGGTGCCAATCTCTTCCACGGCAGAGACGACACGCTGCACGTCAGCATCCGTCATCCGGGGGAAAATGGGCAACGATACGATGTGGCGGTAGGCCTCTTCGGCCACGGGGCATAGCCCAGGCTTTGTCTGATAGTGTAGGCGGTAGAAGGGGTGCAAATGAACGGGGATATAGTGCACATTCGCCCCGATTTTTCTCTTCCTTAATTTTGACAGCAGCATGTCTCTGTCAAAGCCGACGGCGACAACGTAAAGGTGATAGGCGTGCGAAACGTTGACGCCGCTTAAAAGGGGGCGGGCGGTCGAGGACGCGGCAAACGTCCGGTCATATTGCTGAGCGATCTCACAGCGGCGCCGAACCCATGCAGGAAGCTTGCGGAGCTGGCTGATGCCGAGAGCGCATTGCACGTCGGAAAGCCGGTAATTATAGCCCAGTTCGCGCATTTCGTAGAAGCAAGTGCCGGTCTGCGTCCGCTCCCGATGATCGGTCGTGATGCCGTGATTGCGAAAAGTGCGCGTGCGATTGGCAAAATCGAGGTTGTTGGTGGTGATCATGCCGCCTTCGCAGGTGGTGATGTGTTTTACCGGGTGGAAGCTGAAGGCGGTGAGATCGGCCAGCGTGCCGGTGGGGCGTCCTTTATACCTGGCGCCGAGGGAATGGCAGGCATCGGCCACCAGTGCGATGCGGTGCGCCTCGGCCAATTTTCGCAGCGCGTCGTAGTCACAGGGTTGCCCGGCATAATCGACCGCGATGATGGCTTTGGTTCGCGGCGAGATCTTTTCCGCCGCGCGCTCCGGATCGAGCAGCAGCGTCTTGGGTGCGACATCGGCAAAAACAGGCGTAGCCCCCTGATAAACGACGCAGTTGGCGGTAGCGGCGAAGGTCAGGGGAGGAACGATGACTTCATCGCCGGGACCGATGCCCAGGGCGAACATGGAGGCGTGGAGAGCCGCGGTGCCGTTGGCCACGGCTACGGCGTGACGCGCTCCGGTCAATGCGGCAAATGCACGCTCGAACTGCTCAACGGCGGGGCCCGTGGTCAGCCAATCGGAACGAAGCGTCCGGACCACGGCCTGTATATCGTCCTCATCGATCCAGTGGCGGCCGTAGGGGAGGGGATCCATCCGTGAAAGAGGTAGTGGCACCCTCGCGGCATGGAATCTCAGGTTTGTTGACGCGCAGACTGCGGCTATGCCCCAGCCGCGTGTGTTTTCGGATCGATGGGACCGGTCGCCGCTTTGAAAACTCTATCTAATTCTGGAACCAGCTTGTCGGCCGGCTCCCATTTGCAGGGCGGCGGGAACCTGGGCCCCAATTTATCCGCGGCCCCATCGCGGACCAGGCTCATGAGTGCCGGTACGTCCCTCTTGTAGTCATCCAGACGCAACGCGAGGCGCTGGTAGAATATATTCGTCTCGTCTGTAAACTGCCTGCGCAGAAAACGATACGCCTCCAATTCACTAATGAGGATCACGATCGAGCGTTCCGCCCGATCGGGTTCGTACTCGACCAGGTCCCCAATGGCGCAGCGCCCGCTTTCCAATCCGAGGAACAACATATAGACAAGATTGCGCCCGGCCTCTGTCGTGCCAGCGGCCTCACCGCCGCCGGAGCATGCCCGGTCGGAAGTCTGCGGGAGTGCGGCCATGGCGCGTTGCAAGTCTCGAACCGTCTTCATGTAGGTGTAGAACGCGGTGATCTTGATGACCACACAGGCCTCCAAGGCTTCCAGGTCCTTGGTGTTGTTCGCGAACACCGGGAAATAGTCCTCTTGTGACGTGAAGCGTTGGAGCGGAGGGCGTGGCGCACCGGCCGTCAGTGCAGGCGAACCGGGGTCGAACGTCTCGATGTTGCGGCGAACCACATCTAGTACCAGGGTGACCCTGCAAAGGGTATCGATCTCGCAGGCGAACAAATCGACCACGCCGAGCCGAGCGCTTCCGGCCTGGTAAGTCCAGGCCAGAACCGCGCCGAAAACGGTTAAAACCGCACCGAAATGGGTGAGGCGAGCTCTGGCTACAGTCATCCAAAAATGCAGGGTTGCAAGATCCGCGTAGCTGAGCGAGCTGTTTTCGAAAGCTGCCATGGCGACAATGACGACAAGAAACAACATGACAGCGCTAAGGGAAAACGCGACGACCAGTTGCAGATCGGTGACGTGTTGCGAAGTGAACAGCCGATCCATGGTGGCGGAC
>JASHOO010000731.1 GCA_030041035.1 Bryobacteraceae bacterium
ACGGAATCGATGAGGACAAACGCCTGGTCGGCGAGGGGGATCACACGGTGGATGGAGGCCTCAACGCCATGACCCGCATGCTGGCTTTGGGCGGTTTGCCGACGGCTGTACTGGCTTCGAATGATTTGACCGCGATTGGCACGATGCGCGCCGTGCGGCGCGCGGGTTTGTCGGTCCCGCAGGATATCTCCGTTGTGGGTTTCGACGATATCCGGCTGGCCGAATTTACTGAACCGCCCTTGACAACCGTGCGATTACCGCGAAACGAACTGGCGGAGCTGGCCTTTGGCGCCTTGATCCGCAACGTGGACGGGCAGGCGAAGACTAGGTCCGATGGCAAACTCGAGACGCATCTGGTGATCCGCGAAAGCACCTGTCCGGTGCGTGCCCCGGCGGTCTCTGAGAGGTGAACAGCCGGCGGAGACTCTGGTGGTTTTTTCACACCGAAATCCAACCGTGCTAGAATGCGTTTCCAACGGGAGGTTGGACCGATTCCCCGCCGCTTGGTACCCGGCGCAAGTCCGCAAGAGGTGGTACAGGCTGTTTCCTGGAACCGCCGCAACTTTCTGCGCACGGTCACGGGAGCGAGTGTGGGCGGGGCTTTGGCCGGGTTGACGCCTCGCCGCCTTCTGGCCACGCCGCGCAGCCGCAAGGTAATCGTGGTGACTTTTGGCGGCGGCGCCCGGGACGAGGAAACCTTCATGCCCGAGGGGCAGGAAAACATCCCCCATCTTCTAAAGGAACTCATTCCCCAAGCCACGTTCTTCAGCCAGGTGGTGAACCGCGGCATCCTGGGGCACTACGTGGCGACGGCGAGTCTTGCGACCGGAGTCTATGAAACCTTTAACAACTTTGCGGCGGTGCCTCCGGACTATCCCACGGTCTTTGAGTACTTCCGCAGGGATTTGAAGCGGCCGGCTTCCGACGCCTGGGTGGTGGCGCCCAGTAACGGTTTCAACCGGATCGGTGAGAGCGGCCACCGCGCATATGGCCGCGGCACTGGAGCGGGCGTGATTCTGCCGAAGCGGCTGTTGGCGGCGGCTTTGTCCTCCGGATCCGGACAGCAGTACGAACACCTGTTGCGCGACAACTACGAAACCCCGATGTACGCGCCGCAATTGAGCGGCAACGAAATTGAGTTGCATGAGATGGCGGAAGTGATGCGGCTCTCGGTCAGTGATTTCACCACGCATGCGCTCACGCTGGCCAGTCCGGACGAATTGTCGGTTTACATCGCGCGGCACCTGATGCGCCAACTTGCGCCCAGCCTGCTTTGGATTACGCTGCACGACATCGACATCGCGCACTCCGGCACTTACTCGCTCTACCTGGAAGGCATTCAACGCACCGACCGGCTGTGCGCAGAGATCTGGAAGACGATTCAGACGGAACCGGAATACAAGGGCAAAACGACCATGTTCATTCTGCCCGACTTCGGCCGCGATTCCGACAACGATCCCGGCGGCAACGGATTTCAACATCACCGCACGGGAGACCCGCTCTCGCGCACCACATGGATGGTGGTGATGGGACCGGGAATTCGCCAGAACGTGGTGGTGGAGAGGCAAGTGGAATCGACGGACCTCGTGCCGACCCTCGGCATGCTGCTCGGGTTCGAGACGCCGCTCTCGCAGGGCAAGGTGGCGCCGGAGGTCATATAGACCCGATGCTGCCCAGCGATCTGACCGCGGAGTCCTTTCGCGACTATCCGCCCCAGGCCCGGAAGTTAGCTTCGAGCCAAGTGGACTTACTGCGGGAGTTGCCCGTCAGCTTTGTGCCGTTGCTGTTGCGCGAGCTGATCTCCTACGACTGGAAGTTTCCCGCCGAGCGCAGGGAACTGGACAATCAGTTTGCATATCTGGGGCCGCAATCCGCCGAGGCGCGCAGGCAACTGATGGCCGGGTTCGCAAAATTGCACATATCCGCGGAACTCGAACAGGTTGACTGGGTCAACGCGCCGGTCCAGTTTTCCGAACAACTGACCACGCATCTTTGGGCAACCCGCCAGATTGATGCGTTTCGCGCAGCAGCCGTCGAGTACATAGAGAAGGTTCACGCGGCCGTGCCCCTGGTGGCGCTTCCTGTTCCGCGTCTGGGCATGGTAGTGATCGGCCAGGGAGTAGCGGAGAACCAGTACCCGCTGTTTCGCAGGCTGCGGCCGCACGGAATGTACTTCAGCAATGTGCGGCAGGGAAATGGATTCCGGCTGTTGCTGGATGTAGCCGCGGCGCGGGCAAAAGCGCACCCCGCTCCCTACGGCCATTGGTATATCGAGGGGGGAACAGAGGCGGAAATTCCTGCCGGCATGACCTGTATTTCTTACAACTCACTTTCGGCAGTCCGCGCCACGCTACAGGACAAGATGCAGAAGGCGTATACCTCCGGCATGGGCCCGGAAGCATTTCGGACGATGCTGGCAAAATTGCGGCCTCAAGAGTTGGGACCCGGCGCGGCTGACGACGGTATATTGAGCCGCTTCCAGGTCAGCGTGCTAACCGAAGGTTCCGGAACGCAGGTCTTCAGCACGACATTTGTGCAATGGTCGGCGCGTGAAGCGTTGCGGCGCGCGGAACCCCTGACGGCGTTGATACGCTTTGCTCCGCGGCAGCGAGTCCGCCCCATGAACGAGTTGCTGACCGAGGCCCAGCATAAGCCCGAGTTGGACCCGCTGGGATCGCTGGTGGATGCCGACATGGGCGCGTATTACACCTGGCTGAATCAGCAGCGCCTCACAGGCGCGGAGGCGGCTTCTTTCCTGGTATGGTTCGAAGCACACAACGAGGCAGTGGCGATCGGACCCGCGTTCGCCAGCAACACGGAATCCAAAGATCCTGTGGAGTTCGATTCTCTCGTGAAACAGCTCATGCGGCCGGCCTGATTCTCTATGCTGCCTTTGCTGTTCCTGCTGTTGGCAGATCCCAACTCCTTCGACACGGCACTTCGAGCCGGGTTGACCGCGCTTAGCCAGAATCAACTGGCCACCGCCGAGGTTCAACTGGAAGCTGCTTCCAAACTCAAGCCCGGCGATCCACGTGTCTGGCTGGCGCTGGCGCAGACGTATCATAAGCTCAAGCAGAGCGCTGCTTGCGAAGCATCGATCGCCAAAGCAGAGTCGCTGGCTGGAAACGACTCGGCTACCCTTCACGGGCTGGCATTTCTTTATTCGGAGACCGGCAACTATGGAAAAGCGGCTTCGTTCGAGGCTCGCTATGCCGGCTTGACGCCCAATGATCTAAATGCGGCGCCGCGTGCGGTCGAGCTCTACCTGAAGGCCGGCGAGCCCCAACCCGCCATCCAGCTGGCCACCCAGGCATTGGCGGCGAATGATCGCGCCGATCTGCGCAGTTTCCTGGCGAAAGCCTACTCGCTCCAGAATAATCACGCGAAAGCCGCCGAGGAGATGCGGCGGGCCATCGTACTCAACCCATACGAAGAGAGTTATTACTTCGAGGCCGCTCGCGAGTGTGTGATGGACGGTAATCCGAACGCGGCCATCAGAATTGTTCAGGACGGAAGAAAGGTGTTTGCCAAAAGCCCTCAGCTCGAGCTGGTGTTGGGCATCGCCGAATACGCACTGGAGGAATATGCCGGCGCTGTGGATGCTTTCTTGAACGCCATTCGCATGGATCCAACGGCCGAGCAGCCGTACGCGTTCATCGCCCGCACCATGGACCATACGCCAAGCCGGTTGCCGGAAATCCTGGCTGCGTTCAAATCGCTGGCCGACAAAGCACCCGAAGATTACCTCAGCACCTACTTCTACGGCAAGGCGCTCCTGGCAAATGGCGACGAAGAGCAGGCGGCGGCGTTGCTCACTAAATCCGTGAAATTGAACGGGGGTTACTGGGAGTCCCACCTGGAGCTGGGCAAGGCGCTCGAAGAAAAGGGGGAATTGGAAGCGGCCCTGGGCGAGTTTCGCAGAGCGATCGAATTGAATCCCAAAGACGCAACCGTGCATTTCCGGCTGGGAGGGGTATACGACCGGCTGGGCAAAGCGGATCAGGCGAAAGCGGAATACGCCATTCACAAATCTTTGATCGACCAGGAAGAGTCCGGCCCGTTCCGCCATCAAGGATTGATGAACGACGTCCAACCTGCGCGGCCGTAAAGCCTAGCGCGGTTCTTCGACCTTCAGAATTCGGTCGGCGCCAATGTTTCGCAACGTCTGCACGGCCCCGCGCGGCCAGTGAATTTCGATTGATTCCGCCGAAGTCTCCGACCCCAGCCCGAAATGCACCCGCCGGTCGCTCGACGATATGAAGCCGACGCTGACGCTGACCTGGTTGTAAAGCGTCCGCCCCGATGGAGTCGTGACCTTCACGCGTGCTCCGATGGCATCGCGCGCGCTTGCGGTTCCGCGCAGGTCGAGCAACAGCCAATGATTGCCGTTGTCGGCGGAGTTCATGAGGATGCGCGGCCGTTGGTTGAGGGAGGTCACTACAATATCCTCGAAGCCGTCATTGTTCAAATCGGCGAATGCCGAGCCCCGTTGAAAACCCTGGAACAGGAAATCCGCGCCCATTTCCTCCGACACATCCTCGAATGTCTTGCCGTTGACGTTCTCGAACATGGTGTCGTGCTGGCGGGCGTTAGGCAGCAGATTGTCGATATCGCCGTTGGCGGAGTACACATCCTTCCACCCGTCGTTGTTGTAGTCGATGAATCCGTTGCTCCAGCCCGCCAGGGATTCGCTTAACCGCGCCACGTGCGACGGGTTCGAGACATAGTGGAACGAGCGGCCTTGCTGGTTGCGGAACAATGCCCAGATCTGCCCGATCAGATTGTTGTAGAAAATGTCCACCCATCCGTCGTTGTCATAGTCTTTGGCGTCGCAGCCCATGGCCGAAACGGTGGTGCCGTCCTCGTTATAGGCAACGCCGTATTCGAGGCCGGCTTCCTTGAACGTTCCGTTGCCCCGGTTCAGGAAAAGGAAATTGCGCTCCGTGTCATTAGCCACGAAAATATCCAGCCAGCCGTCCTGATTGAAATCGGCGATCCCGATGCCCATACCCTTGCCAAGCTCCTTGCCGATACCGGATTGATCGGTCACGTCGACAAACTTGCCGTTGCCCAGGTTGTGATAGAGACGATCGGAAACACTAACGTAGCGCCGCGGATTGCAATAGCTCTCGGCATTGTCGCGGCCGCAGCGA
Organism: Bryobacteraceae bacterium; assembly: GCA_030041035.1. GTDB lineage: Bacteria > Acidobacteriota > Terriglobia > Bryobacterales > Bryobacteraceae > QHXW01. The sequence continues at coordinate 5,154 of JASHOO010000731.1, forward strand.
ATATCCGTTTCCGGCGTCCACACGGTGTAGTTGGAAACGATCAGGTCGAGCAGGCCGTCGTTATCGTAATCGAACCACGCAGCGCCCATGCTGAGCGTGTTCGGGGGCTTGCCGCCGATGCCCGATGTCTCAGTCACGTCGGTGAACGTGCCGTCGCGGTTGTTGTGATAGAGCGCATTTCGGCCGGCGTTGCAGATGAACAAATCCGGATAGCCATCGTTGTCGTAATCCCCCACCGCTACACCGAAGCTGAACCCTAAATTTTCACCGGCGAGTCCGGCCTTTTGCGTGACATCCTCGAACGTGCCATCGCCCCGGTTGCGCAGCAGGCAGTTGTAGTAGGAGGGGTCCACTTTCTTCATCTCGGGGAACTTCGCCCCGTTGGTGAGAAAGATATCCATCTTGCCGTCCTGATCGTAATCCAGGATGCCGACACCTCCGCAAATCGGCTGCGGGAAGTATTTGCGACCCGTGTAGTTGTTATTGGTGCGATACGTGAAACTCGATTTTGCCGCGATATCGGTAAAGTGGGGCCGCTTGGGAATGGCGCGGGCCGGGTGGAACATGAAGCCGGCCGTCATCAGCAGAATTGCCACCGCGGCCCTCGGTACCAGCCGTGCCCGGTCGCCGCACCGGGCGCGCATCTGAAAACGTGGAACAGCCAGCATGGACTCCCCAATTGTGCACCATGACAGGCAGCTTGGCAGGATTCGCCACCCCAGGGCCGTTTCGCCTCACGCCCGCCGATCCCGTCATCCGGCGCTGCGCGCAGTATAATCTCTCTCTTTGCACTTCAACCGGGAACGATCGAGATGTTAGGAATATCATTACCGTATTTGCTCAAGCACCCCGTGGCGGCCGTGACGGACGTCGCATCCGACCCCCTCGAAATATGGATTAAGCTCGAGGAGAAATATGTGGGGTGGAGGGAAGGCCCTCCACCCGTGTGCCAGCACGTCTCAAACCAGAACTGGGAGTCGTTGCTGCACGAGCGCGTAGGCGCTGGGTGGCCTTGCCAGGCCACGCCGGAGTTCTGGGACCTTTGGCGCGAGGTAATCCGGGAACTTGAAAACCAGGGGATACGCCCCGGTCCGGCCAGCTTCCGGGCGTGGAATGACGGTGATGCCGGGTTCACACGGGCCATCTGGTGCCTGGTTCGTCACCTCAAGCCGGCTCGTGTGATCGAAACCGGCGTAGCGCATGGGGTTACCTCCCGCATTGTTCTCGACGCCCTGGAAAAGAACGGACAGGGCCACCTCTGGAGCATTGATCTTCCGCCTCTGGAAAGGGACTGGCAGAAGCAGGTCGGCTTGGCAGTAGGCGGCCGCCACCAAGCCCGCTGGACTTACATCAAGGGTTCGAGCAGGCGACGCCTCCCCGGGCTGCTGTCGCAACTTGGCCAGATCGACCTGTTCATTCATGACAGCCTGCACAGCACTCGAAATGTGGTCTTTGAGATGGAGCGGGCTTGGTCGGCCTTGAGGCCGGGCGGTGCACTGGTGGTGGACGACGTTGACGTCAACGGCGGGTTCGAGGCCTTCTCCCGGGCGTTTTCACCCAGTCAATCCCTGATCTGTGACGCGGAGCCGATCTGCCCGGACTTGAGACGCTTCAACAATAAGGGCCTCTTCGGCATCATGGTGAAAGACTAATCCACGCTTTGCGGGCCGTGTGGACCTCTGTGTGCTTCCTTAGTCTTCTTCCTCGATGAGACTCTGGAAGTAAAGCAGGCGGTCCAAGCCACGGTCTATTTGGACGTCGCAAATTGTCTGCAAGTACGACAGCGGAACAAACCGGAGTCGTACCACGGTTTCCCATGCTTCTGGCACTAAATGCGCAATCGGATCAACATCCGGGATGGGGCCGGAGTTGGGAGCCCTAGCCATCGCTGTGGCTGCACCGGAATCGCCCATGGCGATACCCCCGCGTACAGAATACGACCGAAGTGAGTGCATGTAAATCGAAAACTTGCAAATCAGATCTGTTTATATGGAAGCAGACTGCACCTATGTGCGTTTTCTCACATCTTTGGAAGAAGGCTAATCAAAGCTAACTATATAACCGGATCTGAATAGGTCGTATCATAAAATTACCGCACCATTTGACCTGACACTCTCCAGGGGGGCATGCCTTGGCATGACGGTCGGGGCCGCCTCCCGGTCCTCAGAGGGAAGAAGGGGAGCCGCAATGAAGGAAGGAAACGGCACGATTTCGGAGTCTTTATGCGGTCGTGTCGCCTTGGTTACTGGTGCGGCGCGAGGCATCGGGCGTGCTGTCGCCCTCGAGTTGGCGCATCGCGGCGCAGCGGTTGCGTTGAATTACCGTTCAAGCAAAGAATCCGCCGAGTGCTTGGCGGAGGAAATTCAGAAGATCGGCCCGGAGTGCATGCTCGTACCCGGCGACGTGGCCGTCAAAGACCAGGCGCGGAGTTTGATCCAGACGGTACTGGACGCTTGGAAGCGCTTGGATGTCCTGGTGAACAATGCCGGGATCACGCGGGATAAATCGTTGCGCAAGACGGCGGACGACGAGTGGGCGGACGTGACCTTTGTCAATTTAAATGGTACCTATTACTGCACCAGTGCCGCCCTTCCCGCGATGATGGAGCAGAGGTTTGGGCGTATCATCAACATTGTCATTTCGTACCCGACCCAGACAGGAGACTTCGGTCAAGGTACCTTCGGGGGCGCCAAAGGCAGCATCTCCACATTCACCAGGTCTGTGGCCCTGGAGATGGCCCGGTACAACATTACCATCAACACCGTGGCGCCTGGCTTTACACGCACGGAGATGCTGGCCGCGGTACCCGAAAAGGTGCTGGAGCAGCTTCGCTCAAAAATCCCCCTTCGGCGCTTTGCGCAGCCCGCTGAGGTGGCCAAGGCCGCCGCATTTCTGGCGGCTGATGGAGATTACATCACCGGCCAGCAACTGAATGTAAACGGCGGTCTCTACATCTAGGGAGCCATTCCAGCACCCGCGAGTCAACAGCGGCGGGCGAGGGCGTATTGTCTTGTCGCGCTTCGCGAACCCACGCCAAACCCCATTTTTTCGGGCCTGAAACCTCAGATTGTCATTGACAATAATTTCAGATCATTTTATCCTTTTAATCGAAGGTAAACCTTAAAACTGGACTTCGGACATCTCGTGTGAGTGCTTTTCCTTCCAAAAGAGTGGGGGAGCCCGAAGACCTTCGAAAAGCACTCGCGGTCTAGGCCTGAATAATCAGGCATGCTGCAGTGACCCGGCCTTGGCCGGCAGCGGAATCTTTCTGCGGCCAGCTACAGGATCCGGTTAGACACTGCTCGATAGGCGCCGTTATGCTGCCGAGCCGTCCGAGTCTCATCCCGCTGAAACTGAATGCCTGGATCAGCGGCCACTCCGGCTGGGTCTGTGCGCCTCCCCAACCGCTTCTCCAAACAAAACGAAAGGAAGGCAACTAGTTATGGCAGGAACTGTACATGCTATCGACCAAATCGGCCGGGCGGAAGAGGTTCCGAAAACTGATCTAGCCCGTCGCGGTTTGGCCCGGACCCTGCGGCGCGTGGCCATTCTCGGCGCCGGCACCATGGGGACGCGCATCGCCGCCCATTTTGCCAACGCCGGTGTGCCCTCGCTGCTGTTAAGCCGAGCCACATCCAATGATCCTAACCGGTCGTCCACGGCCACCAAGGCCATTCAGACGGCCGCCAAGCAAAAGCCCGGCGCTTTCTTCTCCGACGAGGCGATCCGGCTCATCCAGCCCGGCAACTACGACGACCACCTTAAGGAGGTCGCCGGATGTGACTGGGTCATCGAAACCGTCGCCGAAAATCTCCAGATCAAGCGCGACTTGTGGGGACGTGTCGCCGAAGTCGTGGGGCCCGACACCATCCTTTCCACCTCGACGAGTGGGATTCCATTAGCCAAGATCGCGGAAGGCTTTTCGCCTCAATTTCGCCGCAATTTCCTGGGGACGCACTTTTTCAACCCGCCCCGCTATCTCCACCTTCTGGAAGTGATTCCAGGGCCGGAGACCGCTCCTGAGGTGCTGGATTTTGTGCAGGAATATGGGGATCGCCGTTTGGGGAAAGGAGTGGTTCTGTGCAAAGACACATCCAACTTCATCGCCAATCGCGTCGGATGCTTCTTCGGCGCCACCGTCAGCAAAATCGCTCGCGAAGACGGCTACACCGTCGAGGAGGCCGACGCCCTTACGGGCCCATTGATTGGGCTACCCAATAGCGCCAGTTTCCGCATGCTGGACCTGGTTGGGATGGACGTCTGGGGAGAAGTCAGCCCCAACCTCTATGAAGCCAACAAGGGAACGCCATGGGCCGAGCGTTTCATCCTCCCTGACTTTGAGAAGCAGATGCTGGAACGGAAATGGCTGGGCGAGAAAACCGGCCAGGGCTTCTACAAACGGGTGGTCAAGGGCGAGGAAAAGGAGATCTGGGCCCTCGATCTGCACACACTGGAGTATCACCCCGTCCAAAAGCCCAAGTTCCCGTCGGTGGAGGCGGCCGGCGTCATCGAAGACCTGCCCGAGCGCATCAACACGCTCATCAACACCTCCGACCGAGCCGGTAGCTTCCTCTGGAAGCTCTATAGCGATTATTTCCTCTATTCAGCGGAGATGATTCCCGAAATCTCCGACCGGATCGTGGAGATCGACCGCGGCATCCGCTGGGGCTACGGCCACAAGCTGGGTCCGTTCGAGCTCTGGGATGCTCTTGGATTCCAGAACATCGCAGAGCGGCTGCAAAAAGAAGGACGGGTGCTGCCGCCGAGCATTCAACAGGCGCTCGATCACGGCGTAACCTCGCTGTACCGATGGGCGGAAGAACCTCACCCGCATCAGCAGTACTTCGACCTTCTGACCTTGGAGCATAAGGCCATCGAGTCCCGGCCGGGCACGGTCGTGCTCTCGGAAATCAAGCACGCGCAAGGTGTGGTGAAGAAGAACGCTGGCGCGTCGCTGGTTGACATCGGCGATGGCGTTCTGTGCTGCGAGTTCCATAGCAAGATGAACTCGATCGGCGAAGACATCATCAGCATGCTCTATGCCGGCCTCGACGAAACCAACAGAAACTTCCAGGCCATGATCGTCGCCAACGAAGGCGAGAACTTCAGCGTTGGCGCCAACCTGGTGCCCATCCTGCTGGCCGCGCAGGAGGGCGAGTGGGACGAGCTGGATCGCGCGGTCAATCGCTTCCAGCAAGTCAACATGGCCCTCAAGTACGCCCACAAGCCTGTGGTCTCGGCCCCGTTCGGCCGAACCCTGGGCGGCGGCTGCGAGATCGCACTGCACACGATTCCGCAGGCTTCGGCCGAACTCTACATGGGCCAGGTTGAACTGGGCGTGGGCGTCATTCCCTCGGCGGGTGGCTGCAAAGAACTCACGCTCCGGTTGAAGGACCCGCGGAAGGTCTTCGAACTCATCGGTATGGCTAAGGTCTCAATGAGCGCCGAAGAAGCCAAGAACCTGGGCCTGCTGGACCGCAGCGTCCCTGTCACCATGAATCCGGAACGGCTCATCGCCGACGCCAAAGCGCTGGCCCTCACCCTCGTTCCCAACTACGTTCCCGGCGTGCCGCGCACCGACGTCAAGGTCGGCGGCGATGCCGCCTACGGCCTGCTGAAGCTGGGTGTCTGGAGCTTCCAGCAGGGCGGCTACATTACCGACTACGAAGCGGTGATCGGCGAAAAGCTGGCATATGTTTTGGCTGGTGGCCGTCTGGTCGGAGAGCAACTGGTCTCCGAACAGTACCTATTGGACCTGGAACGGGAAGCGTTCCTCAGCCTGTGCGGCAATGTGAAAACGCAGGAACGAATGGCGCACATGTTGAAGACCGGCAAGCCTCTGCGCAACTGAGGCGGAGCTGAGCCGAACTTTTAAGGAGATTCTATATGGAAGCCGTCGTTATTGATTGTCTTCGCACTCCCATTGGCAAAGCGCCGAGAGGAACCCTGCGCAACGTCCGGCCTGATGATCTGGCCGCGTTCGTGGTGAAGGCGTTGCTGAAGAAGTACCCCCAGGTCCGGCCGGATGAAATCGACGATTTCATCCTCGGCTGCGCGTTTCCCGAGGGTGAAGCCGGCATGAACATGGCCCGGGCCGTGGTGCTGCGGGCCGGCCTGCCGAACACCGTTCCCGCTATGACCATCAACCGCTTCTGCTCCTCGGGCCTGCAGGCCATCGCTCTCGGGGCCGAGCGCATCCGCGCCGGCTCGGCGGAATTGATCATCGCCGGCGGCACCGAGTCCATGAGCATGATCCCCATGGGCGGCAACAAGCTCTCACCCAATCCCTGGCTCGTCGATCATCTACCGGAGAGCTACATGGGTATGGGGCTGACCGCGGAGTGCCTGCGCAAGAAATACGGCGTTACGCGGGAAGATGCCGACTTGTTCGCCTTGCACAGCCACCAGAAGGCCGTGGCCGCGCAGACGGCCGGCAAATTCGACGAGGAAATTGTCCCCGTGCAGGTGGAAAGCACCGTCTTCAACGGAAAGCCGAAACGCGTGACTTCCACCTTCGCCAAAGACGAGGGGCCGCGCGCGGATACCTCGATTGAAGCACTCACCAAGCTGAAACCGGCGTTTGCCACCGATGGTATCTCAACCGCCGGCAATTCCTCGCAAACCAGCGACGGTGCAGCGGCGGCCATTGTCATGTCGGAGCGCAAGGCGGCGGAACTCGGACTGAAACCGATGGTCCGCTTCGTCAGTTATGCAGTCGGGGCGGTTCCGCCGGAGATCATGGGGATCGGTCCCACAGTCGCGATTCCCAAAGCGCTGAAGCTCGCCGGACTGAAACTCGACGACATCAGCGTGATCGAGCTGAATGAAGCCTTCGCGGCTCAATCGCTGGCCGTCATTCGCGAGGCTGGCCTGGATCCCGAGAAGATCAACGTGAATGGCGGTGCTGTAGCGCTCGGCCACCCGCTGGGATGCACCGGCGCGAAGCTGACGGCTACCATTCTGCGCGAAATGAAGCGGCGCAATGCTCACTACGGCATGGTCTCGATGTGCATCGGCGGCGGTCAGGGCGCAGCCGGCATTTTCGAGAGCTTGCAGTAGAAGGTGTCAGGTGCCAGGTGTCAGGTGTCAGCAGGCGACGATCTGCTGATGCCTGACACCTAATGGACACATAGCAAATCCTCCGGGGGGTTGTATGAAGCGCGTGATCGCGTCTGCACTCTGCGCCGTTCTTCCAATGTTCTTGTTCGCCGGAGACAACGGTTACAAGGTTACTTACGATGGCGGTTCGGTCCCTGATGTCAAGGCCGGCACCGGCATGAAACTATATATCGACTCCAACCAAATTCGGTTGGTAAGTGACAAAACCGACGTGGTGACAATTCCCGCCTCAGCGGTGACAGAGATCAGCTATGGGCAGGATGTTCATCGGCGGGTGGGTGCGGCTATTGGCCTCGCCGTTGTTTCGTTTGGCATCGGGGCGCTCATGGCGTTGACCAAGTCGAAGAAGCACTTCGTCGGGCTGACATGGGCCGACGGGGACAAAAAGGGCGGTCTGGCTATGCAGTGCGATAAGAATGACTATCGCGGCGTATTAACTGGGCTTGAAGGAATAACCGGCAAGAAGGCGGTTGATTCGGAGGCTATGACCGTCAAGAATTGACGCGGTGTCTGGGGCAGCTCCGGCCGTTCGCTGAAACCTGAAACCTGGAACCTGACACCTGGAACCTGAGCGTGCTTATGAAAATCATCGTTTCCATAAAGGAAGTTCCCGTACGAGACTCGCAGCTTCGTATTGCGTCGGACGGCCGCTGGATCGAGGATGGCGACCTCGGCTATGAAATGAACGAGCCTGACGCCTACGCGCTGGAAGAGGCGCTACAACTTAAGGAGAAGCACGGCGGCGAGGTGATCGCGCTGTGCGCCGGGCCTGCCGGCGCGGCTCGAACCATTCGCGAAGCCCTGGCCAAGGGCGCGGATCGAGCCCTGCACATCGAGGACGAACAGATCTCGTCCTGGGGCACGCTCGGCTTGGCGCAGCTTCTGGCCAAGGCCGTTGCTCCCGAGAAGCCCGACCTCATCCTGACCGGTCTGCAATCCGACGACCTGGGGTACGGGCAGACCGGTGTGGTGCTCGCCGAGCTTCTGGGCTTTCCACACGCCACCATCATCATGGCGGCTGAAGTGCTCGACGGCAGAATCCGCGTCAAGCGCGAACTCGAGAGCGGCTGGTTTCAGAACATCGAAATGCCTCTACCGGCCGTGCTCACCATCCAGTCCGGCATCAACAAGCTGCGCTACGCCACCCTGATGGGCATCAAGAAAGCCAAGACTAAAGAGCTGAAGCGGCTTGAGGTCGCCGATTTGGGTGTCGCGCCATCTCCCACCGCCACCATCGAGCGCCTGTACCTGCCGCGTAAGACCAAACAGACGCAGCTCATCGAGGGCAGCGCCAAACAAGCCGCGGCCCAGTTGGTCGAAAAGCTGAGATTCGAGGTGCGAGTCATATGAGCGAATCCGTACTGGTGATCATGGAACAGCGCGCGGGCGCCTGGAACCGCATGTCGCTTGAGACCCTGGCCGCGGGCCAGAAACTGGCCGCCGAGCTCGGCCATAGTGTCGCGGCTGCGGTTCCCGGCCGTGGTGTCGCTGCGCTCGCGAGCGAACTGGCACTGAAAAAGCTCGATTGCGTGTATGCCGTCGACCACGAATTACTCGCCGATTACACCGCCGACGGATATACCGCCGCGCTCGACCAGCTCATCCGCAAGGTGCAGCCCTCCCTGGTTTTGTTTCCACACACATATCAGGTCCGCGACCTGGCGCCCAAACTCGCAACGCGCTTCCATCAGGCGTTGATCAGCGATGTCATCGGCATACGCGCCGAGGGCGGTCCGGTCTTCGTGCGGCAGCTATTTCAGGGCAAGCTCAACGCTGATGTGAGGCCCGGCGGCCCTGCGCCATATTTCGTTTCCATTCAGGCCGGTGCCTTTAACGCCGATAACGTCGCTAGCGGCACGGCACCGCTCGAAACATTTACCCCCGAACTGACGGCTTCCGTCATCCGCCAGCGCCCCGAGGAGCCCTTCCGCGAATCCACGGGCGCGGTGGATCTGACGACGGCGGAAATCATCGTCTCTGTCGGGCGCGGCATCAAAGAGAAGGACAATATCCCGATCGTCGCGGAGCTCGCCCAGGCCCTGGGCGGCGAGCTCGCAGCCACACGCCCGGTTTGCGACAGCGGCTGGCTTCCCATCGAGCGCCAGGTGGGCAGCTCGGGTCAGACCGTTGCTCCCAAGGTCTATATCGCGGTGGGGATCTCCGGCGCCATCCAGCACCTACTCGGCATGAAAGGCAGCAAGACCATCGTCGCCATCAATAAGGATGCCAATGCGCCGATCTTTGAAGTCGCCGACTACGGCATCGTCGGCGATCTGTTCGAAGTGGTGCCGGCGATGGTAGAGGAGGTCAAGAGTTGTACGGTCTTGCAGCGCTGACTGCAAGAAAGCCGCCTCGGTTGTACGCAGAAACGACGCCGGGGCGGCACATTAATTGTGGGGATGAGGAGGCGTTATGAATATCCCGCTTACACCGGTCCGCTTTCTTCGTTATGCCACAGAGCAGTACCCGGATAACACGGCTGTTGTCTGCGGCGATCACCGCTTCACTTACGCGCAGTTTGCCGGCCGTGCCGCCCGCCTCGCCGGCGCGCTGCGCAATGCCGGCGTTCAGCCGGGAGATCGCGTCGCGTTCCTCAGCCCCAATTGTCACCGCCTGCTCGAAGCCTATTACGGCGTGCTGGAGGCACGCGCCGCCCTGCTTCCGCTGAACATCCGTCTCGCGCCCGCAGAGCTCGCCTACATCCTGAATGACGCCGGGCCGTCGATTCTGTTTCTGGATCCGGCCTTCGTGCCCCTCGTCGATGCTTTCCGCCAAAAGGTCCCGGCCGTGCAGAAATTCATCCTCCTCGATGGAACGCCGCAAGCCAGTTGGCTGTGCCAGCAGACCTACGAGGACCTGCTTGCCTCGGCCGAACCCTGCTGCGACGACCTCATGCAGTTCGATGAGGATTCGCTGGCTGAGTTGTTCTACACCAGCGGCACCAGCGCCACTCCCAAGGGAGTCATGCTGACGCACCGCAATGTCTACCTGCATGCGCTCGACGTCGCGCTCGGCTTCAACGTCCCGCTCCAGGATAACCATCTGCACACCATCCCTCTGTTTCATGCCAACGGCTGGGGCGCCGCGCACTTCATCACCCTGATGGGCGGCAAGCACGTCATGATTCGAGCCTTCGACCCGCCCGAGGTGTTTCGCCTAATCGCGCGGGAACGCATCCACTCCTGCTTTGTGGTGCCGGTCATGGCGGCCGCTATGGTGCATTCGTCGGAGCGCCATGAGTTCGAACTGAGCAGTCTCAGGTGGATCGTCATCGGCGGCGCGGCTTCGGCCCCCACGCTCGTGCAGGAAGTGGAGGAAAAACTCGGCTGTCACTGCTTCTCCGGTTACGGTCTTACCGAAACCTCACCTGTCCTCGCCATTTCGCGCCATCGCCCCGGCCGCGTGCATTGGAACGATCAAGGCGATCCCTACGAGCGGCTCGCCATGACCGGCTATGCCATCCCGGGCGTTGAGCTCCGGGTCGTCGACGCCAGCGACGTGGACGTGCCCCGCGATGGCCACACCATCGGCGAAATCGTCACACGCGCCAACGGCGCCATGCAGGGCTACTGGCGTCAGGACGAAATGACCGCCGAGACGCTGCGCGGCGGATGGCTGCACACCGGCGACATGGCCACCATGGACGAACAGGGCTACGCCCTTATCGTCGATCGCAAGAAGGACATCATCATCAGCGGCGGCGAAAATATCTCTTCGCTCGAGCTCGAAAAGACTCTCGTCGCCCACACCGCCGTCTACGATGCCGCCGTTATCCCCGTTCCCGACGAGAAATGGGGCGAGGTGCCCAAGGCCTTCGTGATCCTGAAACCAGGTGAAGAAGCCACTGAGCGCGAATTGCTTGAGTTTTGCCGCGCACGCCTCGCGCATTACAAGGCGCCGCACTCGGTCGAGTTCGTCCCCAGCCTGCCGCGGAACGCTACCGGCAAGACCTTGAAGGGCGAGTTGCGCAGGAAATATTGGAGCGCGCGCCAAACATCGCAAGCGGCAGTGGCCGCGCAGGCCTGAAAGCGACGCAACAACTAGGCGAAAGCCGGCCTGCCACGACCCTCGGAACCTGCTATGATGTCGCGCGGGGGAGGGAAAGGCTCGGGCTCCTTGGGGGGTGAATGAGCCGCAAGGAGTCGGAGGATGGAAAACACGCTCGGTTTATGCATGACGGGCGGAGGCGCCCGCGGTGCTTATCAGGCCGGTGTGCTCAAACGC
>JASHOO010000732.1 GCA_030041035.1 Bryobacteraceae bacterium
TTCTTGGAGCCGGTGAAATCCAGGTAATTGCGCAGCGCGTCGATCAGGGTGACGCGAGGCTCGATCTTCAAGTTGTAGGGTTTGCCGTTGATCTGAAGCGTGACCGGCACTTCCCCGGGCCCGGCGAGATTGCCGGCGGGAGCCGCTTTCGCGGGAGTCTCCACCAGGAGTCCGGTACCGAGAGCGCCCGTGCCGATGCCCACACCGCGGATAAAACCGCGGCGGGAGAAGCCGTTTTTGGGCTTACCGGGAATATCAGGAATTTTTTTGGAACTCACGCGATACCTTCCTTTCAAGTAGTGCCAGGTTAGGAATCCGTTGCGCTAATTTGGCTATGAAACGAGTCAACTATATCAAAGATGGAAACCCCCATACAACGCCAGGAATCCGAGGACTCCGGCCAACTCGGACTTGGACATACAGTTCAGACGTAGACCCCAGCTGAATGTAAGGGCGGCGTGCACCGCTGGCGGCCCGGCGGCGTGTGCGATATGCTGGCTTCAGCACATACATACAGGTGGGATTCCCCGGTCCGCGCCAGGGCCGGAGACACTCAGGTTTCGCCAACCTGCCAATTGGCTCATGCAAAAGAGCCTGGCTTTGGAGAACAAAATGAGTTGTCGATTCTGGCAGTTCATTGCGCTTGCATTTGTTCTTATAGTCCCAGTCCTCGGTTCGAGCCGCACGGGGACCATTACGGGTACGTTGACCGATCCGACCGGCGCCGTGGTGCCCAACGCTTTGGTTACGGTAGTCAATCAGGAAACCAACGCCATCCGGGAGACGCAATCCAACGAGGACGGAGACTTCACGGTCGCACTTCTGCCGCCGGGGCACTACCGCGTGGCGGCCGAAAAAGACGGTTTCCGGCGCAGCGTTTATAACGATGTCACTCTGGACGTGGATCAAACGGCGCGAGCGGATTTCATACTCCAGCTCGGTGCGCGCAACGAAGTAGTAACCGTGACGGACACACCGCCCCTGGTGCAAACCGACACATCGACCCTGGGGCAGGTGGTGAACGGCCGGCAGGTGCGCGAACTGCCGCTCAATGAGCGCAATTTCCTCGCCTTCGGGCTGCTGGTTCCAGGGAGCCAGTTGCCGGTGGAAGGTTCCGAGAACTCGACGCAGGGCGGATCTTTGAGCGTGAACGGCGCGCGTGAGCAGTCGAACAATTTCCTGCTCGACGGTGTGGACAACAACGACCCGTACATCAACCAGTATGTGGCTTTGCCCTCGATCGACGCGATTCAGGAATTCAAGGTGCAATCGAGCGACTACTCGGCCGAATTCGGCCGCACGGGCGGGGCTCAGATCAACGTCATTCTGAAGAGCGGCAGCAATCAGTTCCATGGCGACCTGTTCGAGTTCCTGCGCAACCGCAACATGGACGCGAAGAACTTCTTCGACCTGCCGGATTGCACGCCCACATCGGTGCCGGGCACCTGCGGCCCGATACCGCGCCTCGACCGCAACCAGTTCGGGGGAACGTTCGGCGGCCCGGTGCGCAAGGACAAGACCTTTTTCTTCGTGTCTTATGAGCAACTGGAGCTGAGGCAGGCCAGCACGCGGGCCGCCACGGTTCCTTCGCAGGTGGAGCGCGAGGAGGCTCTGGGAGAACTGCCCGCGGGTTTTGCCAATCCCGCCGGTCTGGCGGTTTTCAACTTATATCCGGCAGCCAACGCCGGAGCGGACCTGGCGACTTCGACGGTCTACATTTCCGCGCCTGTCATTACAAACTCCGAGCATCTTGGCCTGGCCAAGCTGGATCAGCACTTCGAGCGTGATGATACTCTCTCCATCCATTACGCGATCTTCGATGAGGACCGCTTCAATCCATTCGACCCGGTGAATGCGTTCACCAACCTGCCCGGCTACGGCAGTAATACGCTCAACGACGGGCAAAACGGGGGTCTGAGCTGGACGCACGTGCTGACCAGTCTGGCGATCAACGAATTTCGTTTTGGGTTCAACCGCATGCGCGCGGGCGTATTTCAGCAGGATTCGGGCGACAACATCAGCGCGCAGCTCGGTTTTCCGGATGTGCTGACCAACGCGGTGGATTTGGGGGCACCGAACGTGAGCGTGCTGGGCTTCGACGGCATCGGGGAACCGGTGAACTACCCGCAGGACCGTTACGACACCACCGTGCACTTCGCCGATAATTTCGCCTGGAACTGGGGCCGCCACCAGTTCAAATTCGGCGGCGACATCCGCGACATACGGGTGAACAACTACCTCGACTTTGTAGCCCGCGGCGAATGGGTCTTCGAATGCGGCGGCCAGTGCCAGAGCCCCGTGCAGGCCCTGGCGCAGTTGCTTTCCGGGATACCGGATTATGCCATCTCGGTGAAAGGCACCACAGACAACGGGCTGCGCAGCGTCGGAATGGGATATTACATCCAGGACGACATTCACGTGGTGCCGCGCCTGGTGCTGAATGTGGGGATGCGCTGGGAGTACAACCAGCCGCCGGTGGAGGAGCACAACCGTTTCAGCGTCCCGGATCTCAGCCCGAGTTCGGCGACCTGCTCGCCGGTGCCCGCGTGCCAGTTCATGCAGGCAGGCACGGACGGCGTGCCGCGCGCCACTTATAACAGCACCTTGACGGACTTCGCACCGCGCATCGGCGTGGCCTGGAGGCCGTTGAAATCGGAGCGCTGGGTGGTGCGGTCGGCGTATGGCATTTTCTACGACTCGAATATTTTCAACCTGAGCATCTTCCCGCGCGCCAACCCGCCGTACTACGAACTGTTCCTCGACCCCAACGTCAGCGGCACGGCGACCATTCAGACCATCCTCAGCCAGCCCGGCCGGTTGAATTGGAACAACATGATCGCGCGCAATTTCCGGGATGGGTACATGCAGCAGTGGAACGTGGATTTGCAGTACGAAGTGGGGCCCAATTGGATGGTCGACCTGGCGTATGTGGGTTCGAAGGGCACGCACCTGCCGGATCCGATCGACCTGAACCAGATTAATCCCGCGACGGGGCAGAACCCGTATCCACAGTTCTCGTCGATCCTGGACGTGGAATCGCGCTCTGACAGCCACTACGACGCGCTGCAGTTTCGCTCGGAGAAGCGCGTGGGACAAGACCTGGCGTTCCTGGCTTCGTATACGTTCTCGAAGTCGATCGACGACGTTTCTGCGGTGCTCGGCGGCAGCGTGGGCTCGGGGCTACCGCAGGATTCCAACGACCTGGCCGGCGAGCGGGCTCTGTCGGATTTCAATGCTACGCACCGTGCGGTACTGAGCACGGTTTACGATCTGCCGTTTGGACGCAAGATCGTCAAGGAACGGTCACTGCACAAGCTGGTGGGAAACTGGCAAACATCGGGAATACTGACGGCGCAAACCGGCTCGCCTTTCACCGTAAATCTTCCTTTCTGCCTGCAGGACCAGGGCGCAGCCGCAGCGTTCGGGCCGCCGTGCCGGCCGAACCTGGTTTCGAACCCGATGCAAGCCGGCCCGGTGATGGCCAACCCGAACCCGGCATGCCATGCCACCGTCGCGCAAGGCGGGCTGGCCGCGAGCGCCGTCGAGACGCCGGGAAGCTGGTTCAACCCATGCGCGTTCGTAATGCCGCCGAGTGAGCCGACCGGAATTACCGAGTTCGGCAATGCGGGCCGCAACATTCTGATCGGCCCTCCGTTCAACGATCTGGATTTTGCGCTTTTCAAGAACGTCCCTCTGCGCACCGAAACGCGCCGCCTGCAAATCCGCGGTGAGTTCTTCAACATCTTCAACCATCCCAACCTGGATATTCCCAGCCACGTGTTCAGCACAGCAAATTTCGGCGAGGTACTGTCCGCCAACGCCTATGGCAGCCGGCCGCCGCGGCAGATCCAATTGGGATTGAAGTATATCTTCTGAGCGATCCGCGGCGCCTCCGCCGGGTCCCGGGCAGTAATATAAGAGGTGCCTATGAGATCCATCACCGTATTCGACCGCCGTTATTTTCTGAAGCTGGCCAGCGCAACACCACTGCTGGCCACTATCGCCATGCAGGACTTCGCCGACAAAGCTCTCGGCGCGGTGAAGAAATCCTCCCGAAAGGGAGATATCTACTCCACCATCGGTGTGCGTTCGTTGATCAACGGCCGTGGCACGTGGACCTATTTGAGCGGCTCGCTGGAACTCCCGGAAGTCCGGGCCGCCAAGCAGGCGGCGGCCGCACACTTCGTCGACATCTTCGAATTGCAGCATGCGGTCAGCCGCCGCCTGGCCGAACTGTCGGGTGCCGAAGCGGGCATGGTGACCTCGGGCGCCGCGGGCGCCATGGCCTCGGCTGCGGCCGCCTGCATGGCGGGAAGCGACCCGGCCAGGATCTGGCAGCTTCCCGACACTACCGGCCTCAAGCATGAAGTGATCATGCACCGCGGGAGGAGCGCGTTTGACAACGCCATCCGCCTGGCCGGCGGAAAGCTCGTGCTGGCCCACGATGAAGATGATGTGCGCGCCGCCATCAACGAAAACACGGCGATGATCTACACCACTTCGCTGGGTGACACGCTCCAGAAGTTGATTGCCGTCGCCAAGGACGCGAAGGTACCGCTGCTGCTGGATGACGCGGCCGGCATTCCTCCGATCGAGAACCTGAAGCTCTACTCCAAGATGGGCGCCGACCTCTATTGCTTCAGCGGCGGCAAGGGCCTGTGCGGTCCGCAGTGCTCGGGGCTGCTATTGGGACGCAAGGACCTGATCGAAGCGGCCATGTTAAACACCAGTCCGTGGGAAGGCGCGGTGTGCCGCCCCATGAAGGTCGGTAAGGAAGAGATCATGGGATGCCTCGCGGCGGTCGAAGCCTGGATGAAGATGGACCTCGAGGCGCTGAATCGCCAATGGAACGAGCGGGCGGTGCGCATTCAAAAGCTGGTCGATACCGTTCCGGGCGTGACCACGGAGATCCGGATCCCGGAGGGCGGCAACCGCTATCCGACGCTCAATGTAAGTTGGGATGAAGAGGCTTGGGGATTCACGGTGGCGGACTGCGACGCAAGGCTGCGCGAAGGCAATCCGCGGATTGAAGTGCTGACTTCCAACAACCCCAGCCTGGTGCCCGCGGTCCGCGAAGGCTATGCTAACCCGAAGGCCGCCAAGCGCCGCAATCGCATCGGAATCGTATCGATGACACTGCAACCGAGCGAGGATCTCATCGTCGGCAAGCGCCTGCGCGACATCCTGAACCAGGCCCGGAAAAAGGCCTGAAGCCAAAGCGAACTCGCAACTCGCCGGCTGAACATTTCGGATCGTGCCATCGTATTCCCTTCATAAGGTGGCCTCATGAATCTCTGGAATGACCTTCGCGCGTCCGGCCGAATCCTTTTGCGTGAGCCCGGATTTGCCGTTGTGGTGATATTGACCGTGGCGCTCGGCGTCGGAGCAAACACTGCAATTTTCTCGATTGTGAATGGCGTGCTTTTGCGTCCCCTGCCCTACGGCGACCCGGCCCGGCTGGTCACGCTGCGTGAGGTGGTTCCGGCCATCGCACAGACCTATCCGACGCTGCCCGCGAGCGCGCGTCATTTCACGGAATGGCGCCAGCGCGCCACCTCTTTTGACCATATTTCCGCCGTAGACCCCGGCTCCACGGCTCTGACCGGGGCTGGTGAACCTGAGCAGTTGGACATCGCTCGCGTTTCCGCGGATCTTTTCGAAACCCTTAGCGTACAGCCGGCGCTAGGGCGGGCGTTTGCGAAAGGCGAAGATCAGCCCGGCCGCGATCGCGTAGCTATTCTCTCAGATTCTCTCTGGCGCCGCCGCTTCCAAGCCAATCGCGCCATTCTGGGCAAGACCATCCAGCTCGACAGCCAGTCCTACACAGTCATCGGCATTCTTCCATCCTGGTTCCGGTTTCCGAACGCCCGAATCCTGGAAGTAGGCCAGATTTCCTCTGCAAAGCCCGAGATTTTTCGTCCGATTGTCTTCAGCGACGATGAGATGAAAGAGCTGATGGGCAATTTCAACTACACGGTGATTGCACGGTTGAAGCATGGTGTCACGGCGGACCAGTCTTTAGCGGAACTGAATGTCATTGCGGCTCAGCTTGTGAAAATGGCGGGCGAGAATATGGAGCTTCGCGCCCTGGTGCTTCCCTTGCGGGAGTCCATCGTCGGCAAGTCACGCCGGAGCCTTTGGGTTCTGCTGGCAGCAGTTGGATCGGTGCTGCTGATTGGCTGCGTAAATCTGGCCAACCTTCTGCTTGCTCGATCCGAGAGGCGGTCGAGAGACGTGGCGATCCGCGCGGCGCTCGGCGCAAGCGGCGGCCAACTCGTCCGGCAGGCGCTCGCGGAAACCGTGTTCCTGGCTCTGGTGGGAGGAACGCTGGGCGTGATTCTGGCCGCGTCCGGCCTCGGCGCCCTTATCAAGAGCGCGCCGCCCGATATCCCGCGGCTGGATGAAGTGCGATTGGATTCGGGAGTGCTGTTCTTCGCGCTGGCCATCACCACCATCACCGGGCTGCTGTTTGGTTTGGCGCCTGCATGGCAGGTCAGACGCGCGGATCCCCAAGACGTATTGAAGTCCGGCGGCCGTTCGATGAGCAGCGGGATATCGGGAGCCCGGCTGCGAAGCAGTCTGGTGACGGCCGAGGTGTCGTTGAGCGTGGTTCTGCTCGTGACCGCCGGGCTGCTCATCGGCAGTTTCGTGCGGCTGGTCCGGACGGATAAAGGGTTTCGCGCGCCGACAGTGCTTGCGGGCGACGTGCAGATTCCGTGGGAGAAATACAAGAAGGAAGATCAGCGAAATGCGTTCCATGAACGCCTGCTCGACCGACTGCGCACGCAGCCCGGAGTCGTTTCCGCCGCCATCGTTACAGCCTTGCCGCTCACAGGGGAAACCTGGATCGATTCGGCCTCTTTGCCCGGCGATACGCGGCCGGAATTCGAGTGGCCGCTCACCAACGTGCGCTTTGCCAGCGCCGATTATTTCCAGGCGATGGGCATTCCGCTGCTCGCGGGCCGCACATTCAGCGACAACGACCGCAAGCGGCATGTGGCCGTGATTTCGGAGCGCGTGGCGCACGCGCTCTGGCCGGGGCAGAATGCGGTTGACCGGCATTTCGTGAGTAATGAGACCGACCGAGAAGTCATTGGAGTCGTGGGCGACGTCCTGACCGAGCCGCACAAGCCAGCCGTGCCGATCGTGTACCGGCCCTATTGGGAGTGGGCGCCCAGCCGGGTCGAGTTGGTGGCACGCGCGGCGGGCGATCCGTTGTCGGTGGCCAGTACGATGCGGGCCGCTATTCGGAGTGTGGATGCCGACGTTCCATTGCCGCAGCTGCACACGATGCAGGAGGTGCTGGCGGAGTCGCTGTCCCAGCGGCGGTTCCAGATGCTGCTGATCCTGGCATTCGCCGGAACGGCCCTGTTGCTTGCCGCCTTGGGTATCTATGGTGTGGTGTCTTACTCGGTGACCCGACGGAGAAATGAGATGGGGGTCCGCATGGCTCTCGGCGCTCAAACCCAGGACCTCTATACAATGGTCATTCTGCAAGCCATGATTCCGGTCGTGATTGGTTTGCTCGCGGGTCTTGCGGCGGCGCTAGCTGCGGGGCGCGTGATAACCAGCATGCTTTTCGGAGTCGATCCCCGCGATCCCCTCATCATGGCGGTTGTAGCGGGTATGCTGCTCACGGTGGCTTTGGCCGCCTGTTTCGTACCGGCGCGCCGTGCCGCTTCGGCGAGTCCGCTCGAGGCGCTGCGCTGCGAGTAGCGCCAGATCACAACTGTCTGCACCGGCACTGAGGCCGGCAGGCCCGGCTGTCATGGCGACGCCTTGTTGGGATCGCCGGTGGGCGGCGGGGCGTGATCGGTGGCCAAAGGAGGGCCCAGCAGCTCCGTGAAGACAGGCTTCAACGCGTCAGCCCAGATCTGATACGCCTTCTCGGTAGGGTGCAGCTTGTCCTGCGCATCCATCATGCCTGCGAACAGGTTCCCATCGGCGCCGGCGAATCTGGCATTGAGGTTCAGATAGCGAACCGTCCGGCCGTCGGCGAACCTGGACAGATTGCCGTTGATCTTGTCAATGATGGGCATCAGAGCCATGTTGTCGTTTCGTGGAAAGATTCCTATCAGGAGGATCACGGCCGCCGGCGCTTTTTGCCGGATTGTGCCGACAATTGCTTCGAGACCGCGCGTGACAGCCTCCGCCTTAGCATCCGCATCGTCTTTAAAAAACGCGCCGCCAACGTTGTTCGTACCTGCGAGCAGAACGACCACTTTGGGATTGACTCCTTCCAGTTCGCCGTTCTCCAATCGCCACAGAATGTTTTCGGTGCGGTCGGCGCCCCAACCGAAATCAGCGGCGTTCCAGCCGTAGAAATTCTGTTTCCAGTTGGCGAGCAGCTCAGGGTAGTCGGTTGCGCCCCAACGCCGCGTGATCGAATCGCCTTCGAAATAGACATCGATCCCGCCTTGTTTCGCTTTCGCAAGAAGCTGCGAGTGAGCTACGAGCGAGTTCGCGTCGGTTCGAAACACGGGTTGATCGGCAGGGAGCTGCCAAGGTGCAGGATGGTAATTGAAGAACCGGTCCGCCCAGGGAATGAAGTACTTCCAGTTGGGAGCGTCGGTGTGCCCGGCGTCATGCTGGCGCCAGGCAAGCTGCCCGGCAAGAAGTCCGTGGTTGACCGGCGGCATGTTCGCAGTGTGATAGTCGTCGCTGATGCCCAGATCCTTCGCGCCCACAAGGCGGAACACGGGCTGCGCGGCCACGGTGGCCATGAAGCTGCCTTGCTGATCGAGCCACTTTGCGTCGCCTTTCTCGGGGACTCCGTAGCTGATAAACGTGAGCCGCGGCGCGCATAACGCGATCAGCTCGTTGGAGTCAACCGGCAGATCGCCGGCGTTCTTACTTCCGAACGACGCCTCGGCCGCGCCGTATTTCATGAAATTGCCGGCCATCCAGTGATACTCGCCGGAACCAGTCAGATTCTCCACTTCTTCTCCAAAATTGCGCCGGTGCGGTTTGGCTCCTCCCTCTCCGGACGAACCGACCAGCACAACCGCGAAACGGGTATCGAAGGCCATGGTGACAAGCGCCGCCTTCCCATAACGAGACACCCCTTCGATGCCCACACGCTTGGAGTCGACGGCGTGGTCGGTTTCGAGATAGTCGAGAGCGCGGGAAGCACCCCAACCCCATGCGCGCAGAGCGCCCCAGTCCTCCAGCTTGCGCGGCTGCCCGCCATTGGTCAGACCGATGATTCCCCGGGTGAGACCCGCGCCGTTATCGGGCTGGACGCTTCCCGGGTCGAGCAACGCGTAGCCCCAGCCTGCGGCGATCAGTTGTTCCATGGCAGGCGGATCCGTTCCCAACGAAGCCTTTAATTCGGGCCGGCTCGCGAAGAAGTCTGCCATCCGCTTGAGAAACGCCGCGCTGCCAAACATGATCATTACGGGCACCGGACCTTTGGCGTTGGCCGGCGTCACGAGTGTCATCTGAATGTCGACGGTGATGGGCGGGCACAAAGAGTTGTCTACGTGCCCGACGAGCTGCTTCTCAATGACTGGAAAAACACCGGCTTTCGAATTGGTTGTGCTGGCAATGGACCAGATTACGCGGGGCACGTTCGGCGGAATACGGCCGACCACTTCGCGCTCAAAGTCCTCCACGATCTCCGGACGCCGCAGATTCCACCACTGGCTGGCAGTCGTGACTTTCTGCCCATTCTTTAACGTGAGCGCATCGGGCAAATCCGGAAAGGGATTGGCCTTCGACTCGTCGTAATTGGCGTGATTGGGGGCGTTCTCGTTCCCGTTCGCGCCTGGACGCAGCGCCCTGATGCCGAGCTGGTCCATCATGTTCCGATGGTCCTGCTCGGCTGTCCAGTTCGTCGGCGCGGTGCAGACATTCGACGGGGAAGCCGGTGCGTCTCGAGACGTTCGGTGAACTTGCTGTGCCGGTGCGATCCGGCAGGCGAGCACGACCAAGGCACTCACTGCTGCGGCCGATATGACGCGATTCAGTGGCGCGGAACGGAGCATGTTTGGCCCCCGAACCAAATGCTATCGGAGAACGGCCGGAAATGCCAGTCGCTTGAATCCTATGGTTGGTCGTCTGCGCCGATTGGCGGACTCATTCCCAACGCAGGCAAACAGCGGGGTCCAGGCGTGTCGCGCGCAGCGAGGGCACATACGCCGCCGCCAGGCCCACGCCGACCAGAACCAAGACCACGCCGCACAGCGTCAGCGGATCGTAGCCCGAAATTCTCCAAAGCTGGCTCGCCAGAACCCGGCCGACGACCCAGGTCAGCGCCACGCCGGCCGCCACACCTATCAGCACGAACCGCAGCGTGCCGGCGAGGACCATCGAGCGCACATCGCCCGCACTCGCACCGAGCGCCATGCGAATGCCGATCTCCTGCCGCTGCTGTGTGACCGTCCACGACACGACGCTATAAACGCCGATGGTCACGAGCATTAGTCCGATGCCCGCGAACACGGAAAACAGCCCGAGGCCAAAACGCGGCTGGGCATACTGGCCGATGTCGAGAATCTGATCCATGGTCATGGTCTGCTGCGGAATCACACTTCTGTCCAGCCGTAGAGTTTCGGTCGTGAGACTGCGGTTCAGGGTTGCGGGGTCGCCCACCGTGCGCAGGAAGATCATGTCCTGGCCATATCCTGCCACCGAATAAGGGATGAACGCCTCCGGTGCAACGTCCTCCAGCAATCCCTGGTTCTTCATGTCCGAGACGACGCCGATCACTTCGAACCGCGGATTAATGATGGGATCGGGCGCCTGCTTCAGTGCGGAAATGATCAGCGGTTGCCCGAGCGGATCCTGCCGCCCGAAATATTTCTTCGCCATACTCTGGTTGATCACGGCGACCCTGCGTTTGCCGTTCTCGTCATCGGCAGTGGGCAGTCTCCCTGCCAGCAAACGCAGCCCGATCGTCTGGAAGTATTGGCGGCTGCATGGCACAAAACTCCCCTTCCACTGCTCGGAATGCGAGACCCCAGGTACCTCGAACGCCGTACTATTACCAGCGTTGGGAGGAATGTTAGGAGCGGCTGCTGCCGAGATCACGCCCGGCATCGCGTCCAGGCGCTGAAGAAGCTCGCGAACGAAGCCCGCCTGCGAATCGGTCGTGCCGTAGCGGGCGGCAGGAAGAGCCAGATAAGTGACCAGAACATGGCTGGTGCGAATGCCGAGGTCTATCTGCCGTTCGAGCAAGAAGCTGCGCATCAGGAGGCCGGAGCCGGTCAGCAGGAGCATGGAAAGCGTGACTTCGCCGATGACCAAAGCCTGGCGCAAGCGGTCGCGGTGGAAGCCGGTGTTGCCGCGCGATGCGGCCCGGAGCGGTTCAATCAGATCACTCTTCGCCGAGGAGAGCGCCGGCGCCAGACCAAAGATGAAGGCCGTGGCAATAGCGATGGCGACAGTTGCCAGAAGCACCTCGCGATTCACCGAGATAACCGATTCGCTGGGAAATGTGTCGTAGGGCGTGAGGGCGATCAGTCCCTTGAGTGCGGCCGAGGCGAACAGACATCCCGCGGCCGCCCCGGCGAGAGAGAGGAGGAGGCTTTCGGTCATGAGCTGGCGGACGATGCGCCATCGTCCGGCCCCCAGCGTCATGCGAAGAGCCAGCTCTTTTTTGCGGATTGTGGCTCTGGCGAGCAGAAGATTAGCCACATTGGCGCAGGCAATCAGGAGCAGCAGCCCGACAGCCGCAAGCAGCGTGAGCAGCGTCGGTCGGAACCTGCCCACAGCGATGTA
>JASHOO010000733.1 GCA_030041035.1 Bryobacteraceae bacterium
GTTGGCGGAAACATCTGGGCCGTTCCGTAACGTGGTAGATCCGCCGTTGGACGAGCTAATGACTCCCGGCAGTGTTTGCCAGGATGGGATTGGAATCGAATTTGGCGAGATGCCACCGCCGCTATCCGGCCAGGCGATTTCAAACAGCAAGGGGCCACCCGGGCCAAGGGTTGTCAATTCCGTGCCGCCGACTGCAACGACATTCGCATCGTCCGCGGGGTACTCATTATTTTCCGAGGACCAGCTGGCAGTATCGCCTGAGGCTGCAAAGAAGGTCTGGCCTTGTGCTGCCATCTTCTCGAAATAGGGGTCGATGGTTCCGGCGTCCGACGGCGTCCAGCCCCACGAACAGCTGATCTGCATGGATAACGGTGCATCCGTAGTCACAGTCATGGCGCTAAGAATGGCAGTATCCGTGCTTCCTACGTACACGTATAGTGCGCGGATGCCCGGGGCCATGCCAAGCGCCTGCGTCATGTCGAGGATCTGCTCGCCGTCATCACATTTGTTTTTACCGCTGTAGAGGCAGGTGAGACTGGTTCCGTCGGTGGAAATGCCTTTCACGTGAGCGGTTCTCTTTTGTCCAACGTTGGAGTAGTAAGTATTCAAGTCAGCTATGTCATATCCCGCGAACTCGAATAAAGCGATACTCTGGCCGAGGCCGGTGACGAAGTCGCAATCCACACCGCAGTAGGCCGCGCGCATGTCACTGCCGAGGTAGTAGCTCCCCGGCCCGGAGCCGGTGTCATCATCCTGTGGGTGTATCCCGCCAGCCTGCGCGTGGTCGTCTTGATTGCGAAGCCGTGGATGCGGTATCGAGTAGTTATCCAAACCGGAGATGTGCCAGAGTGGAAACGGCAGGTCCACGGTAGGTTCGCGGTCCGGCGCAAAGAAAGTGCGGTTTTCGGTGGGGTGCTGATAAACACTGAGTGTGACATGGAACTGTTGCTCGATCGCGGCCACATTGCCCGTCAACCTGAGATCCATGGCATCGCGGGAGCCGCTGACGATTTGAAAACCGCTTTGTTTCGCGAATGCAACTAAGGCGTCCCAATCCTCCTGGGTCGGCCCAAACCTCTCAGTAAACTGCTCGGGCGTGAGAAAGTGGCGGAAATTAGCGCTTGCTGGATCGGAGAGCTGCCTTAGGAAGCTTTGCAACTTCGCACGGTCGCGCATTGGAAGAACGATGTCAAAGTGTAGAGACTGCGTTGCCGGAAGCCGCTCCATGAACCGCGCTTCGCCATTCGCAACGGTCTCGGGCACGTGACGGGTCAAGGCCGGGCGCTCCTCTGCCAGTGCGGGTAAGGCTAGGAACACAGTGGCTATGCAGAGACTCGCGCACAGCCCGTGCAATGCTGCAATTCTGGGAATGCTCTGATGGATGTTTTTGGATTGTGCGTTCTTGTATTCGGATCTCATTTTGGTTCCTCCACAGTTATTTTTTGTGGGCTTCGCGTTCTGCGTTTTCATCTTAGATTCCTCCTATTTGGATAAGGCAGCCCTGCGAGCCAAATCGTGAGTCATTTCGGAGACGGATTATCCAAGCTCTCCTTTGAGACCTCGTCTTTTCCGACCTTCAACGGGCTCTCTAGCGTTTCGAGGTCACTAGACTGCTTTTAGTCTCAGTCAGGGCGTTGCGTCCTCACCCTTAGGGGCGGGAAAATCGGACGAAACTTCTAACGCTCAATGAGAGATATGGGCAAATTCACCAGGTGGCGCTAGCGAAGAACTGAGATGTGAGCATTAGCGCCGCGGACGGCGGTTTTAGGATTGGCGGCATAGCCATCGGAGCCCATCCATTCGAAAAACGGGCTACTGCCCGATCTTTCCGCCCTTCTTCCCGAACTCTTCCCCGAACTTGTCCACTTTAAGACGCCCACCGTTGCGCCGAAAGACTTGCCTTTCAGCCCAAAGAGGTGAGTTGACTCGGTTTCGCGGCCTTGGGAATCAGGAAGATACCGTTTATTGGAAGAGAAAGAGTGTAATGCCCACCAAAGCCTTCCCTGGCCACCATGTTTTCAATTACTTACAGTCATCGATCCTGTCGGTTTGGTTCCATTTGGTTCCAATAACAAAATCCGGCACGCCGGAATCGCCCCAAAAACACACTCGATCACCCGCCTGATTCGTTTGCTGCTTCCTCCCGACTTCTCTCTTGGGTACTCGTACAGGAAAGGTGTTTGTGAGAACGGCAATCTACGCAAGAGTCTCTACAACGGATCAGAAATGCGAAATGCAGTTGGCGGAACTGCGGGAATACGTATCCCGGCGTAGTTTGAAACCAGCTGGGGAATACGTCGATACGGGATGGAGCGGCAGCAAGGCCAGCAGGCCCGAGTTTGACCGGTTGATGCGGGATGTTGGCAAGCGAGTAGTGGATGTAATCCTCTGCTGGAAGCTGGATCGCTTCGGGCGTTCGCTTCTCCATTGCAAAACAGCCATTGAACAACTACGGGCACATGGGGTTAGGTTCCTAGCAACCAGCCAGAACATCGATAGCGACGAATCGAATCCAACTTCCAGGTTCCTGCTACATGTGCTAATGGCAGCGGCGGAATTCGAGCGGGAATTGATCCATGAACGCTCCGTGCTGGGGCAGAAGCGCGCCATGAAAAACGCCGGCAATGAGCTCGACGACGAGGACCTCGCTGCTTACATGAAGCAAAGCGGCCTCGGCACGCCGGCCACGCGCGCCGCCATCATCGAGCGCCTGATTGCGACCGGCTATATCGAGCGAAAGAAGAAATCCCTCATCCCCACCACAAAAGGGGCCGCGCTCATCCGCCAGGTCCACGTCGATCTAAAGAACATTGCTCTTACGGCAACATGGGAGCAGCGCCTTTCCGACATGCAGGACGGCAAACTGCCGCTCGCCACTTTCGAAAACGACATCGCCGGCTTTGTCGCGCGAATTCTTCCGACCGCCATCAACGAAGCCGCGCCGATCCAGGTCACCGCTACGGCCGGCCTCGGCTCGTGCCCCCAGTGCAAACAAGGCATCGTTCGCATGGGACCGAAAAGCGCGAGCTGCAACCGCTGGAAAGAAGGCTGCAAATTTTCGATCTGGATCGAGCAGCACGGCAAAAAACTCTCCGATGTCAGCACCGGGATAAAAGGGAGCCGAAATCATCGGTTCTGAGGGAGCCAGGGCTTGGGAGCCTCATCGGCGGAGACGCGGTAGAAACTCTATAGCGGACTCTCTAGAGCTCTAGAGTCTCACTCATGGATCAAACTGAATCGGTGCGAGCCCAAACTCCCCGTTTCTGATATAATCCCGCCAACATAGGCTCAAGGGGCTTTCGTAAACATGCCTGCGGACCGTGACTCCGATCCTCTTGCCACTCTGGGCACCGGCGACGCCGCCGAGACTTCCGGCCCGGTGATCGGCCGTTATCAC
>JASHOO010000084.1 GCA_030041035.1 Bryobacteraceae bacterium
GAGCCGCTCCTATTCGCCCGGCGCAATCAGCGGGACCTTGCTCTATCTGCCCCTGCCGCTATTCGAATACGCTGGTTGGATGCAACTGGGTCGCGCTTCGCTATGGACAGCGATAATGGCCTTCGTGATCGGCAGCTCGTACCCGATCTGGTCGGCGCTATATCACAGGCAACCCAAGACCGCGGCGTCTACAACACACGCACTGTAGGGCGAGGCCTGGCCTCGGCCCGCGCTTGCTGCTGTCAGGATGACTGCGATCGCCGCATCAAGACAGCCGTCACAGTTGCGCGGAACGAAGCAGGTCCCGCGCTGTCTTCGCCGCCCACGCTGCGCTCAACCACAGTGCGGCGCCGGCTCCCGCGGCCAGGTATCCGATCATTCGGTCGCCGTTCCACAACATAGGGCAGGCGATTCCCCACACCACCAGAAACGCGCCCAGGACCTGGTTCGCGCGATGCTGATAAAGCGGCGGCATCGCAAAGAAGTGCAGACCCACAATCACCGCCACAACGGGGATGGAAAGCTCCATGTGGCCCAGCCGCGGCATGATCTGGAAGGCGAGGAACACCGAAATCCAGGTCACGGCATTAACAACTCCGAACTGCCGGTCGTTCCACCGTCGTTCTTCCTGGGGATAGGCATTCTGCGCGGCGGCATTGCCCCGCCGCTGAAGCCGAAACACCGCCGCGACGAGTACGGCGATTATGCCTGCGATCCACAGCGCGCGTGTCAGGCTCCCGTACCCCCAGGCATAAGCTGCCAGCAAAAACCACGCGCCCCCGAAAACCAGGAAGAACATCGCGCCATAGCACCGGCCGACGGCCCGCGCAGCCTCGCGGCTTCCGACCACTAGATCCCCCTCGCCCATGGCTTTGCCGCCTGTGTTTTGAGATTCCTGAACTCCAGCCACTTCAGTCCCACTCCCCCTCAATTCACCGGATGGATCACTTCGGCGATCACGCCGCCAATCGAATCCGTATCCATGTAGGAGTAACGGCCCGATCCCTTCTTGCCGTTTTCGCCCCATGCGCCCGATTGCGCCGCGGCGTAGCCCAGCTTCTGATACGCCGCGATCGATTCCTCCAGGTTCTCCACCGGCACACCCAGGTGCTGGATGCCCTCGCCGTGCTCTTTCAGGAAATCGGCATAAAGGTTCGGCGGATTGTCAGGCGGAATGATCCACTCGTAGGTGAACTGCGTGTGTCTCTGCCAGCACACATCAAAATCCAGCCAGAGCGGTTTCGCGTGGTAGCGGGAGTCTTCGCGGGGGCTGGCGTGCGCTTTCGGCATGGCCGGAAAGCCGAGCTTCGCCCAATAGGCCGAAACCGCTTCGGCATTGCGCACCACGAAAGCAATGTGCGAGATCTTGCCGGGTGGTCCAGCCGCAGGAGCGCCGCCGGTCCAGTAAACCAAACCCAGGACGTACTTGCCTTCCGGCTCCGTGTCGAAGAAGGTGAGGGTGATCGGTCCATCGTCGGCATCGACAGTCACCTGTTGCAGCACGCCGACTCCCAGGCCGTGCAGCCGTTCCGCCTCCTTCGTCATTTCGGGCATCGACGCCACTTCGTGAACAATCGAGAAAATGCCGTCGCCGTGCCGTCCCAGAAAGGCTGTGAATGCGTTATCGCCAGGCTCCGGCTGCAACATGTCCACCGTCAAATTGCCGAGCTTTCCCGTGGCTGCGCGGGCATCAATGGACACAGGTTTGCCATGGTACTGCCCCTCAAAGTGAACATCGCCATACTCCTCCACATCGGATAGGCCGAGCTTCTCCCAGCCCTGGATGCAGTGGTCCATATCCTTCACCAACCAAATGACCCTGCTCACTTTCTTATAGAACTCCGGCATCTCGGCAAAACAGGTGCCCGCGAGCGCCAAACAAGCCAAAAGACAGCGCGACAAAACCACCAAACACCACCTTTCTACACGCCGTTCACGTCTCCCCTGCAGATTTTTCCTTGCCCTCTCAACCGCCAACCGATCGGTTCCCCCTCGCACAGCGCTCTGCCACCTGTGTCTTGAGATTCCTGAACTCAACAAATTATCCCCCATCCGGAATTCCTCATCCTCGGCGAGTTCATTCCTCGTTGGTCAGCCGTGTAGACAGGATTCAGAGCCGCTGCAGGTGCACACCGGGTGAGGCTGCTAGAATCGTCGCTGTGATCGCGCGCGTCGTCGAAACCATCGACCGCTTCCACATGTTCCAGACAGGACAGCGCGTAGGCGTGGCGGTCTCCGGCGGCGCTGATTCCGTCTGCCTGTTCCACGTTTTGTTTGAGCTGGCCCCGCGCTGGAATCTTCATTTGCACGTGCTGCACCTCGACCACCAGTTACGCGGTGCCGAGTCGCGCGAGGATGCCCGGTTTGTGGAGCAACTGGCCGCGCAACTGGGACTTCCGTTTTCCCAGGCTCAGGTGGACGTCGCCACTCTCGCCGCGGAACGCAGCCAGAATCTGGAGGAGACCGCGCGCCATGAGCGCCGCCGGTTTTTTTCGGAATTTCTCCGCTCGGGCCGACTGAATCGAATCGCCCTGGGCCATACGCGCTCCGATCAGGCGGAGACGGTGTTGTTCCGTTTTCTGCGCGGTGCGGGCAGCGCGGGTCTGGCCGGCATCCGGCCGCTCACGGGGGAGGGCTTTGTCAGGCCGCTCATTGGCGTGGATCGCGCAGACGTCGAGCAGTTTCTGCGCGAGAAGAACATCGCCTGGCGGCTTGACTCCTCCAACAACTGCTTGGATTTCGACCGCAACCGCATCCGCCATGAGCTGCTGCCGCAGCTCCAGCGCGAATGGAATCCCGCCATCGCCGAAATGCTGGCCCACACCGCCGATTGGGCTTTGGAGGAGGAGTCGTACTGGCAGGCGGAAATCGATCGATTGGCCGCAAAATACCTCACCATCAAGCCGCCGATTGTTTTCCTTCGCACCGATCAATTGACAACTCTGCCCCCGGCTGCCGCCCGCAGGCTCGTGCGGCGGGCAATCGAGACAGTGAAGGGCGACCTGCGCGCCATCGATTTCAGCCACATTGCCGCCGTGCTTCGCGTGGCGTCGCAGCCGGAAGGGGATGGCAGGCTTCAAGTTCCGGCCGTGGACGTTTACCGCTCATTCGAGTGGCTTCGGCTCGCGCCGCCGGGCCTGGATAATCTCGAAAATCGCAACTTCCGCCTGCCTGTTTCGGTTCCCGGCCGAATGCCACTTCCCGGCGGGGGTGTGACCGTACTGCTGGAACTAATTGAAAATAAACCTGTAACTGAATTGTCAGAATCCAGATATAATAGGAGTGTGTATTACTTGGATTGGGACCGGATTTCCGGTGCGCTCGAACTGCGCAATTGGAGGCCGGGAGACCAGTACAAGCCGGTGGAACACTCGGGGGAAGTGAAGATCAAGCTGCTGTTCCAGCAGGC
This sequence comes from Bryobacteraceae bacterium, assembly GCA_030041035.1. Classification (GTDB taxonomy): domain Bacteria; phylum Acidobacteriota; class Terriglobia; order Bryobacterales; family Bryobacteraceae; genus QHXW01. Next base: position 3,410 of record JASHOO010000084.1, read on the forward strand.
CCGCATCCCGCTGTGGGAAAGGCGAAGCTGGCCGGTAATCACCAGCGGGGAAAAAATCGTCTGGGCGCGCCAGTTTGGGCCGGCAGCCGGGTTCGCCGCTAATCCGGAAAGCCGGGCTATATTGACGGTTGAGGAGGTCCCGGCGTGAAGACGGAATCAATCGGGGCGCAGCTTACGTCTAAAACAGTAGGTTTGGGTGTTTGGCCGGCAGGGAGGTAGCGTGAATTCCAATATCAAGACAGCGATTTTCTGGGTGGTGCTGATCTGCGTCGCGGTTCTGTTGTGGACCGTCGTGAAGTCCGGCAAGGGTCGTCCGGACCGCCAGATCAACTTCAGCCAGTTCCTTGCCGACGTGGAAGCAGGAAAGATCAAGCAGGTCACATTTCGAGGAACCGAAGTGCGGGGCGACTACAAAGATTCCCCGGAAGCGTTCCACACGCAGTCTCCTTTGAACTACCCCGATCTCTACAAAATCCTCCAGGACAAACAGGTCACCATGGATTTCCAGGAGCAGAACGCCAACAACTGGATTTCGCTCCTGGTGAATGCATCCCCGTTCATTCTGCTTCTGGCCTTCTGGATCTTCATGATGCGCCAAATGCAAAGTGGCGGCAACAAGGCCCTGAGCTTCGGCAAGAGCCGGGCGCGCCTGCATTCCACACAGCAGAAGAAGGTCACGTTTAAAGACGTCGCCGGTGTGGAAGAGGCCAAGGAGGAATTGCAGGAGATCATCGAATTCCTGCGCGAGCCGCAGAAGTTCCAGAAACTGGGCGGCCGCATTCCCAAGGGCGTGCTGCTCATCGGGTCCCCAGGCACGGGCAAAACGCTGCTGGCACGGGCCATCGCGGGCGAAGCGAGCGTTCCCTTCTTCTCGATTTCCGGTTCCGATTTCGTCGAGATGTTCGTGGGCGTAGGCGCGAGCCGCGTGCGTGACCTATTCGAGCAGGGCAAGAAGAACGCCCCCTGCATTATCTTCATCGATGAAATCGACGCCGTGGGCCGCCATCGCGGCGCAGGTTTGGGCGGCGGGCATGACGAGCGCGAGCAAACGTTAAACCAGCTGCTCGTCGAGATGGATGGCTTTGAATCGAACGAAGGTGTGATTCTGGTCGCCGCTACGAACCGGCCGGACGTACTGGATCCTGCGCTACTGCGCCCGGGGCGCTTCGACCGCCGGGTGGTGGTGGGCCGTCCCGATGTGGGCGGGCGCGAAGCCATCCTGAAAGTGCACACCAAGAAGATTCCGCTGGGCGATGATGTGGATCTCTCAGTTCTGGCGCGCGGAACGCCCGGCCTGGCCGGAGCCGACCTGGCCAATCTGGTGAACGAATCGGCCTTAAACGCGGCGCGGCAGAATCGCAAAGTCGTCATGATGATCGACTTCGAGCTGGCCAAGGACAAAGTGCTGATGGGTGCCGAGCGGAAGTCGATGATTCTGAGCGACGCCGAGAAGAGGAACACGGCCTATCATGAAGCCGGCCACGCGCTGGTTGCTGCGGTTCTTCCGAATGCCGACCCGCTGCACAAAGTCTCCATCATTCCTCGGGGCATGGCGCTGGGCGTGACCATGCAGTTGCCTATCGACGACAAGCATTCGTACAGCAAAGACTACCTCAACGATCAGTTGGCCATTCTGATGGGCGGCCGCATCGCGGAGGAGATCTACATGGAGCACATGACCACCGGCGCCGGCAACGACATCGAGCGCGCTACCGATCTGGCGCGCAAAATGGTCTGCGAGTGGGGCATGAGCGAACTCGGTCCGCTGAGCTTCGGCAAGAAAGAAGAGCAGATTTTCCTTGGCCGCGAAATTGCGCAGCACCGAGATTACAGCGAAGACACCGCGATCAGGATCGACGAGCAGGTCAAAAAGCTGGTGCAAAATGGCTACGACCGCGCGCGCAATGTGATCGTGGGAAAATCGGACGCCCTGGTTCGCGTCGCCGAAGCGCTGCTCGAACGCGAGGTGCTCGACGGAGCCGAGGTGAAGCAGATCATCGATGGCATTCCGTTGACGCCGCGGGCCACCGTCAAGCCCAAGGACTCCGAAGATCACACGCAGCAGGTGCTGCGTCCCGAGGGCGGCCGGCGCGTGCCCGGTCTGGCCGAGGGCGAGCGTCCGGCGCCGGCGTAGGAACAGGTTTCACGTGCCAGGTGTTTAGGGGCTAGCGGTCGCTGAGTGCACAACTACGACGCGCTGCTTTTGATTGCGTTCGGCGGACCCGAGAAACCCGCCGACGTCCTTTCTTTTCTCGAAAATGTGCTGCGCGGTCGTAACGTACCGCGCGAGCGCATGCTCGAAGTCGCGCAACACTACTACCACTTTGGTGGCGTCAGCCCGATCAACGGCCAGATGCGCGCTCTGGTTCCGCTGGTTGAAGCGGAATTGCGGGAGCGCGGACCGCGGCTCGCGGTTTATTGGGGCAATCGCAACTGGCATCCCATGCTGGCCGATACCGTGCGCAAAATGCGCGATGACGGTGTGCGCCGCGCGCTGGCCTTCGTGATGTCGGCTTACAGTTCCTATTCAGGCTGCCGGCAATATCTGGAGGACATCGCGCGGGCGCGCGAAGGGGCCGGACCGGGCGCGCCGGAGATCGACAAGCTGCGGCTGTTTTTCAATCACCCTGGGTTCATCGAGCCCATGGCGGAGCATGTGCGTGAGGCGCTCGCGCAGCTTCCGGCCGCGGCCCTGGTTTATACGGCGCACAGTGTTCCGGTTTCCATGGCAACGAGTTCGCAATACGTGGCGCAGTTGGAGGACGTCTGCCGGCTGGTGTCCAGCCGCGTGGGACGCAATGAGTGGCGGCTTGTCTACCAGAGCCGCAGCGGGCCGCCTACGCAGCCCTGGCTTGGTCCGGATATCAGTGACTATCTGCGCGAGTTGCACGTGGCCGGCGTGCGCGATGTGGTTGTTGCTCCCATCGGCTTCATCGCCGATCACATGGAGGTGCTCTACGATCTCGATACCGAAGCGCGCGCGCTGTGTGGAGCGCTTGGTTTAAATCTCGTGCGCGCACGGACCGTGGGAAATCATCCGGCCTTGGTCAGCATGATCGCCGAGCTGGCGCGTGAGCGCATGGGCCAAGCCGAGCCGCGATGGCTGGGAACTCTGGGGCCGAGCCCGGATGAATGCGCGGCCGATTGCTGCGCGCCGCCCTTACGCCGGGGTGCTCAGTAGAACCAGATCATGTCCGCGGCCAGCATCAACTGGCGCTTCTTGAGGCCGGAATCGTAAGCTGGGGCATCGTAGGCAATGTCGTAGCGGAGCTCGGGGCGGAACACGATGGTCGTTCCGATCCAATGGTTCCAGGAGATCGCGTGCTCGGTGTACTGGGTCTTGAATCCGGTGCGCTGGCCGCGGATATCGTCGAAGTACTCGTTGCGGAAGATGAGCGAGTCCTTATTGCTCATCTTTCGGGTAACGTAATCCACCGTTGCCCAATCGGGAGCGAAGCAAGTCAGCTCGGAGGGATGGTTGCAATACGCCCCGTTGGCGTTGGTCAGCAGCAATGATGCAGCCGCAGGATTCTCCACATTGGGCGTATGGCTTTCATACTGATACCAGGTTTCCCAGGCGGTGTGCCAGTTGGAGTGGTTGAACTTGTGATACCACGTCGTGTAATAAGCGGCGAGATTGTTGTAGCTGTATCTGCTGTCGTTGAGCGAGTTGGCGCAGATGTAGATATTGTCGCCTCCGGTCGACCAGGTGTAGCCCACGCAGAAGTTCCCCGTCAGCTTGGCCACAGGCGCCCAGGGCGCCGCCTCGCATCCGCCGGATATGCCCATCTGCGTCGTCCAATGATCGCTCCACTTGATGGTCGCGTTGACGCCGGTTTGCGTGTAGCAATCGTAGGTGTAAGTGAGCGAGTGCGTGTACGTGTAATTATTAGGAGCCAATTGCGCTTCGATATCCGGCAGGGAGATATAGCGGCCGATGCGCACATCCATGCCTTCACCCACGTGGGGGAAGTACAGATCGACATATGCCATCACGGGATCGTAGCCGTATTTGTTGCCGATCGTCCCGTTGGGCTTAGGATTGTCGAGCAATTGCTGGCTGAAATATCCATCGGCGGTGGTGAAGCGATAGTCGAAGCCGTAAAGGCTGGTCAGGCGGAAGCCCCAGTCGAAATGGTCGGTCTGTACGGTGTCGGGCACGCGCTCGATGTAGAACGTGAACTGGTCGAGCGTGAGCGAGTTCGCGACTTGAGCATAAGCGGCCGGTGCATTGGCGTAAGGGCCGTGGTCGGATGTGCTCAGATTCCCACCCTCGTCCACCCAGCCGTAGAGCTGGATGTTGGCCTTCTTCAGCCAATCCATGTGTTTGGTGGCATACAGCGTCTGCGTCAGAGGATAGGAGGTCGCATTGGGGTAGCCGATCCAGACCGTGCCCCCGATGGGCCAAACGGTAAAGGGAAACGGCGGATTTTCGATGGGTGCCGGATAGCCACGGAACGGCGCTTCCGGTCCGGGATTGGGCGACGGATGCCAGTCGTCCCAGTAGGCCTTCGCCAGCCGGCTGAAGAAATTTCCGCCGTTGCTGGCAGTAGAGGTCGCCATGCCAAGCGTGAGATCCAGGTGAAAGCTCTGCGCCGGCGCCAGCTCGACCGGTGTAGCGGCCGCGGTCGCAAAACCTTCCTTTTCGGCCGTGACCTGATAACGGCCAGGCTTCAGGCCATCCAGCGCGAAAGATCCATCAGCGCCACTGATGGCCACGCCGTCCGGAGAGTCATCAGCCGCGCGTATGATTACCTTTACTGCGGGTAACGGCAGACCAACCGAGTTGCGCGTGATTCCGCGGACTCCGCCCGTGGCTGCCGGGTTATTCCCGGATCCGGCAGAATTGCCGGCGGTGTCGGCTGCGAACGCCTTTTGTGAAGGTTGTGCCGCCTCGTCACTGGCGGGCACGGCCCGGGGCATAAGTCCGAGAGCGACGACTCCGATGATCAGTGTATTTGTGCGCATGGCGATCAGGGCCTGGCGAGAAGCTCAAGCGGCGGGCATTGGGGAAATCTCTCGATCATCCAAACGACTGGACGGATGATTGACCGGGCCTAATTCAAGGGTAGGGGGGCCAATATTAATAAGGCATTAAGATTAGCTAAAGGTTTTCTATCGCACGAGGGATTTCTGGGCTGTGGCGGGAGGTGGGCCGCGCCGATCCGTCTACTTCTTGAACAACGCGTCGAAGGCGCTACGGGCGTCGTTGGGGTTGCGAGGCGCCGGACTGTTGTTGGCGGCTGGCGGAGATGGCGCTGGAGCGGAGGGGGAAGCGTCGCGGGCCACGGTTACTCGTGGTTCAAACAGCGTGCACTCGTTGGCCTTATCCTTTATCGGGATGCGTACGGGGATCGGCTTCAGGCACTGAAAGCGAGTCGACGGCTCGAAGTGCGCGCACTGTTTGCAGCAGTGCAGAGCGGCGCCGCATTTCGGGCAGTTGCCGTTGAAGTCGGTGCCATTGGGCAGAAGCGTAGCGCAGTTGAAACAACGGGAGGCGGTCACAGACTGGACCAGGCGGGGAAGCCGCGGGCCGGTGACATCGATGGGGGGACGGGGTCCGGGCTGGCGGGGACGATCGTCGCCATTCCGTTCGGGACGGTTGTCGCGGCCTTCGTCCATGTAGCCCCGCTGCCGGTACTTGCGATCACTATCCATGGGGGAGTTGAGTTTTGCTCCTTGAGGCGGTGCTGAGCGAGCTATTCTACGCTAAATCACCCGGGTGTTTCAAAAACCGTTCTATTACCGCATCGGCCGTTCGGTATGTAAGGGCTACCGCAGTCAACGTTGGGTTACCGGAGGGGTTCTGCGGGAAGGCTGATGCGCCCAGCACAAACAGGTTCGCGACCCGCCAATGCTGCAAATACATATTTACCACAGAATCGGTCTCGTTTGCACCTACAATCGTACCACCCTGTACATGGGTCCCCTGGTACCTTGTACCGTCGTAGCGTTTCAGACCTGGGTACGGTGCGATTTCCACAGCCCCCATGACCTTGGCGATCTCGACGGCGCGGGGCGTCATATAGTTGACCATGCGGCGCTCATTTTCCCGCCAATCGAGCGTCATGCGGACTAGGTGGTCGCCCCAGCGGTCCTTGTAAACCGGGTCTAAATCCATATAGTTAGCGCGATAGGCCAGGTGCTCGCCGTAGAATCGGACAAGGCCCGTGCGGTCGTAATAATACAGACCTGCCTTCTTCCAGTCGGACCCCCAGCCGGACGTCCGGGCGCTGGGCGGCAGGACACCGAAATTCGCAATGGGCCGGGTTCCATAGCAAACGGTATATAAAGCCCCTCCGGTGACAAATTCGAGATTGGTGTGATCGAGGGCATCGAAATCCCCGATGGCGATGCCGGCCGAACCGGCGCCCATGAAGCTGTTTAGTGGTTTCTCGAAGAAAACCGTTGCAGCCGGCACGCTGACCTGGTGGGTCAGATTGCGGCCAAGGGTTCCGCGTCCGGTTGCCGGGTCATAGGGCTCGCCGATTTGGGAAAGCAGCAGCAGCCGAGTGTTATTGAGGCTCCAGGAGGCGAGAACGACCACGGCGGCCGGCTGGAGGAATTCCTCGCCGCGGGCATCGGTGTACCGCACACCCTGGGCCTGGCGGTCTTGGACCACAACGCGCCGCACCCAGGCGCCGGTACGCAATTCAAAATTAATACGCCGGGCCAGGATGGGCATCAGGGTGTTGGTGGGCTGGGCTTTCGCGCCGATCATGCAGCCAAACCGCTCGCAGTAGCCGCAGAAAGAGCAGCCGGCGCGCGCGATGCCATCCGGGTTCGTGTACGGCACGCTGGTAGTGGCGGCCGGTAGC